>CALGNM010000316.1 GCA_937958665.1 uncultured bacterium
TTTATGTTATGTTTTTTTTTTTCAAGCAGAAGACGGCATACGATTTCGTATTCGGGGACGGGAGTTCAGCCGTGTGCTCTTCCGATCTCGGTCCGGGTAGCTACCGGCTGGGTGGCTGGGGTCGCGACGGGCTGGGGCCTCTCGGATGGCCGTGTCTCGGGAGTGGCTCTGGAAGGTTCGACCGGAGTGGAAACAGCCGGAGCGGGGGCCGCAGCATAGGCCGGCTCCCTCCTCTCGGCGGCCGGAATCCACCACTCATCCAGCGAGGCCAGCGGCCCCCGGGCATCAACCGCCGGTCCCTTGACCCCCTTGTAGATCACGGTCATAATATCGGGCACATATAGATAGGTGGCCGGCATCTCGGTGCTCACCAGACGCTGGAAGTCAACCCAAATGTCCTTGGCCTTGCGTCGGCTCAGGGTGGCCAAGCCCTGGTCGATCAGGCTGTCGACCGATGGATTGGCGTATTTGAGGATGAAGTTGTAGATACCCTTCTCGGGAGATGAGTGCCAGACCGCAGTGGGATCCACCTTGAAGTCGTTCTTCCAGGAAAACAACATCGCATCGTACTGGCCTCCGCGAATCCGCTGGATGAAAGTCCGGGCATCCACCGCCGTCAGGTTCACCTTGACCCCCAGTTCCTTCAGCTGCTCGCGGATGATGGCGGCGGTGGCTTCCTGTATCGGCTGACCCTGGGCCAGCAGCAGGGTCATCTCCAGCACCTGGCGGGGGCCTTTGGCCAGGTATCCTTCCTTGTTGCGATCCCGCCAGCCCATCTCGGCCAGCATGGCTTTGGCCTGGGCCGGGTCATAGGGCTGGGGTTTGAGACCCTGGTCGTAGGCCCAGCTAGTGGGCAGAAACGGACCGTTGGCCGGGCGCCCCTTCCCCATAAGAACATCATTGATCAGGGCTGCCTGGTCGATTCCCAGCGAGAAGGCCTTGCGCATGTTCAGCTCGGCGAACAACAGACTGGTGGGATTCCATCCGATGAAGGTGGCGGTCTGGCCCGGGTATTCGATTGAGGTCAGGTTGGGATCGCCCTGGACTTTCAGGGCGTACTGGGGGGTCAAATCGCTGGTCATATCTACTGCGCCATTCTGCAACGCAGACATCAGACTTAATTCGTCTCCGAAGAATTTAAAGATAATCCGGTCCAGGGCCGGTTTGCCCCGGTAAAATTCGGGGTTGGCCGCCAGCACCAATCGGTCACCCCTCACCCACTCCTCGACCCGGTAGGGTCCGTTGCTCACCGGATTGGCATCGAATTCAATGGCGTTCGGAGAGGAGAGCTTCTCCATGACGTGGCGGGGCAGGACTATAATGCCGGTGTCGAACAACTAGTCGGAATACACCTTATTGAAGATAAACTTTACTGCTTGGGGGTTGACCACCTC
>CALGNM010000317.1 GCA_937958665.1 uncultured bacterium
TCGTATTCGGTGACTGGAGTTCAGACGTGTGCTCTTCCGATCTGACCTGTTTGTGGGCGGCAACCTGAGCCGGGCCACCATCTTCGCCCTGGGGATCATGCCCTACATCACCTCATCCATCATCATGCAGCTGATGGGCGCGGTGATACCCTTCCTGGAGAAGCTGCAGCGGGAGGGCGAGCAGGGCCGCAAGAAGATCAACCAGTACACCCGCTACGCCACGGTGGGCCTGGCCCTGGTCCAATCATTCGGCATCTCGCTGTTCTTGGAGAGCCTGGCCCCCAACGGCATCCCGGTGGTGCCCCATCCCGGCCTGGGCTTCAAGCTGATCACCGCTATCACCCTGACCGCCGGCACCATCTTTGTAATGTGGCTGGGCGAGCAGATAACCGAGCGGGGCATCGGCAACGGGATCTCCATGATCATCTTCGTGGGCTGCCTGGACAGCATCCCCAGCGATCTACTGAATACTTACACCTCCCTGAAGGGCGGGGCCATCGGCATCATCCCCCTGACCCTGATCGGGATCCTGATGGTGCTGGTCACCGCCTCGGTGGTGGTGATGACCCAGGGCTCCCGCAAGATTCCGGTGCAGTACGCCAAGCGGGTAGTGGGCCGCAAGGTCTACGGGGGCCAGAGCACCTATATCCCGTTGGGATTCAACACCGCCGGGGTGATCCCCATCATCTTCGCCCAGAGCGTGCTGTCATTTCCCATGACCCTGGGGACCTTCATCCACGGGGAGTGGGCCCAGAACCTGACTGCCATGTTTTCGCCCGGGGCTGTGCTGTATAATGTGCTCTATGGCCTGATGATCATATTCTTCGCCTATTTCTACACCGCCATCGTAATCAATCCGGCCGACATGGCCGATAACATGAAAAAGTACGGAGGGTTCATTCCTGGAATCCGGCCCGGATCCAAAACCGCCGAGTACATTGAGCGGATCCTGACCCGGATTACCCTGCCGGGGGCGGTGTTCTACGCCATGATTGCAGTGCTGCCTACCATCCTGATGAAGGCGGCCCATATTCCGTTCTATTTCGGCGGCACCACCCTGCTGATCATCGTGGGGGTGGCCTTGGATACCCTCCAGCAGATAGAGTCCCACCTGCTGATGCGGCACTATGAGGGCTTCATCAGCAAGGGCAAGATCTCGGGCCGGGCCGGCCGGATGTAACAAGATGAGAATCGTCCTGTTCGGGGCTCCGGGGTCCGGCAAGGGAACCCAGGCAGCCTTAATCAGCCGGGATTGCGGCATCCCCCACATCTCCACCGGGGATATGCTGCGGGAGGCGGCCCGGAACGGGACCGAGGTGGGTCGGAAGGCCAGGGAGTTCATGGAGCGCGGGGCGCTGGTCCCCGACCAGGTGATGGTGGGGGTGGTCTCCGAACGTTTGGGGCAGGATGATGCCCGACGGGGTTTTATCCTGGACGGATTCCCCCGCACGGTGGATCAGGCCCGAAGCCTTCAGGATATCTTAGAAAAAATGGGGAAGGCCTTGGATGCCGCGCTATGGCTGGAAGTTGACCGGACAGAATTGGTATCGCGGCTGACCTCGCGACGGATCTGCTCCGGCTGTGGAGCCATTTACAATTTGCTGACCCAGACCCCGGATCAGGATGGTAGGTGTGACCAGTGCGGGTCATCCTTGGAGCAGCGGGCCGACGACCGGG
>CALGNM010000318.1 GCA_937958665.1 uncultured bacterium
AGATCGTATTCGGTGACTGGAGTTCAGACGTGTGCTCTTCCGATCTTCCCAGAACGAGCAGGACAACCGCTATTACGCCAAGATGGCCAAGATCCCCTGCCTGGAGCCCTCGGACTCCCAGGAGTGTCTGGAGATGGCCAAGCTGGCCTTTGAACTTTCGGAGAAATATGACACGCCGGTTCTGTTGCGTCTGACCACCCGCATCTCCCATTCCAAGGGGGTGGTGGAGGTGGGGGAGAGGGTGGAGCATAAGCCGTCCGGGTATGTTAAGGACGTTGCCAAGAACATCACCATTCCGGCCCATGCCCGAAAGATGCACGTCAAGGTGGAGGACCGGCTGAAGAGACTGGCGGAATATGGAGAAAGCTTCCCCTACAACCGCGTAGAAAAGGGGGACAAGAAACTGGGCATCATCACCAGCGGCATCTCCTACCAGTATGCCAAAGAGGTCTTCCCCCAGGCCTCGTTCCTAAAGCTGGCTTTGACCCATCCCTTGCCGGAAAAGCTGATCGCCGACTTCATCGCCTCGGTGGACCAGGTCTACATCATCGAGGAGAACGACCCCTTCCTAGAGGAGCAGATCAGGGCTCGGGGCTATTCCGCTTCGGGCAAATGCGTCTTCGACAAGCCGGTCGTCGGCAAGGACAAGGTGCCGATGGTCGGGGAACTGGACCCCACCGCGGTGGCCAGGGGGTTCGGCCTGCAGAGGCCTTCGCCCTACCAGCCGCTAGATCTGCCGGCCCGGCCGCCGGTGCTGTGCCCGGGCTGCCCCCACCGGGGAGTGTTCTACGCCCTCAACCGGCTGAAGATGACCGTTACCGGGGACATCGGCTGCTACACCCTGGGGATGATGGAACCGCTGAACGCCATGGACACCGTCATCTGCATGGGGGGCTCGGTGACCGCGGCCATGGGGCTGGAGAAGGCGCTGGGGCCGGAGATGGCCAAGAGGACTGTGGCGGTGATAGGCGATTCAACCTTCTTCCACTCCGGCATCACCGGTTTGATCGACATGGTGTACAACAATGCCCAGGGCACGGTGATCATACTGGACAACCGGATCACCGCCATGACCGGACATCAGGAGAATCCCGGCACCGGCCGGACCCTGCAGGGGCAGGCGGCCCCGGTGATCGAGCTGGAGACGCTGGTAAGATCGTGCGGGGTCAAACATATCCAGATTACTGACCCCTTGGATCTCAAGGCCACCGAGGCGGCCATCAAGGAGGCGGCGAACAATCCCGGCGTTTCGGTAATCATCGCCAAGTCGCCCTGCATCCTGATCGAGAAAAAGTTCAAGCCGGCCCTCAGGGTGGACGAGGCCAAGTGCGTGGGCTGCAAGATCTGCCTCAAACTGGGCTGCCCGGCCATCTCGTTCGACCGGGCCAAGAAGAAATCGCACATCGACCCCATGCTCTGTATCGGCTGCGGGGTGTGCGCCACGCAGTGTCCCAAGGGTGCGATGGGGAGTTAACATGAAACTGCAATGGCATTAAATAGTCACACCATCGTTATACAATAGCAATTAGGAGCACAATGCAAACGGTCAATATACTAATCTGCGGGGTGGGAGGCCAGGGGGTGCTGCTGGCCGGAGACATCATCGCCGAGGCCGCCATCGCCGGCGGGTTCGATGCCAAGAAGTCCGAGGTCCATGGCATGGCCCAGCGGGGGGGCAGCGTGGTCAGCCACGTTCGTTTTGGTTCCAAGGTCAACTCCCCGCTGATCAGGGAGGGCGAGGCTGATGCGATTCTGTCCTTCGAGGAAATGGAGACCGCCCGTTACCTGCACTTCCTGAAGAAAGATGGCTGGCTGATCGTCAACCGCCAGCAGGTGATCCCGATGTCGGTGGCCACCGGGGCGGTTGAGTATCCCTCCGACATCGAGCTCGGAAGAGCACACGTCTGAACTCCAGTCACCGAATACGATCTCGTA
>CALGNM010000319.1 GCA_937958665.1 uncultured bacterium
ATCGTATTCGGTGACTGGAGTTCAGACGTGTGCTCTTCCGATCTGGGGTGAAGGCTAACCCCTTGACAAAACAACAAAATTAGATTATAGTTATCCAAAAAGCAGGAGAGTCTATCAGAGGCTTAAAGTCGGTTTCCCGGAAAAATTGACGGCATTTTTGGGACAGCAACATGTCCCAATGGGTTTGCTTTTGATTTAACAGGGTACCGGCTCTTCAGGCAAGGACTTGTTTCTTATCCAGCCGGATCTCTAATTGGGGGATGCCGGCCTTTTTTATTGCGCCGAAATCATGATGTCAAGATTTATAGCCATATTAGCCGCTTTGGCCCTGGTGCAGGGTTTGGCCCGGGCAGGAGTCAGTCTGGTCTCATCCGACCAGCATTCGGCCACCATCGAATACCTGATGGAGGAGCCGGAGTTCGTCTCCTTGCCCGATGGCCAACGAATGGTGGTTTTGCCGGGATGCCAGACCGAGGGGCGCCCCGGGGCTCCCGGCGTTCTGACCTGCCTGGCCAGACTGGGCGTGCCCGATAGGGCCCTGGTTGCCATGCAGCTGCTGGCTGTTGAATCCAGCGACCTGCAAAACTTCGACCTGGGGCCGGTCCCGGCCCTGGTGGGGTCTGGCCAGACGGAGCTGGGGGCTCACCGTTATCTGAAGGATCCGGCCCAATACCGCCGGGCAGGGTTTCTGCCGGAGTCCCCGGCCCTGTTGAGGGTGATGGAGAGGATTCGCCAGCACCAGACGGTGGCCGTGGTTTTGGCCCCGGTCCAATATGACCCGGTGGGCGGCCGGCTGCGGCTGAACCGGAGGATAGTCGTCCGGGTGAGCTGGGACAATCCGGGTCGGTCAGGTGTTTTTCGCCGTGACCGGGCCCTTGAACCCGCCCTGTCCCAGCTGCTATTGAATTACGAGCAGGCCCGGGACTGGAAGGTGGCCCAGCCGACCCCGGGGGCCAAGTCGGCCGACCCCTTTGCCGGGCATTCCGTCTGGCACCGGCTGGCGGTGATCGAGGAGGGCATCTACCGGCTGGACTACGCCTATCTGTTGAGGAATGGCATCGATCCGGCGGCCATCGATCCCCGTACCATCAAAATTTTCTCCGGCGGCTCGGCGGCCCTGCCCAAGGACCGGAACACGCCGGTGTCCGACACCATGGTGCAGTCGGCCCTGTGGGTCAGCGGACAGGAGGACGGGCGGTTCGACCCCGGCGATTTCATAGTATTCTTCGGGCAAAGCCTGGCAGATCGGAAGAGCGTCGTGTAGGGAAAGAGTGTAGATCTCGGTGGT
>CALGNM010000320.1 GCA_937958665.1 uncultured bacterium
ACCACCGAGATCTACACTCTTTCCCTACACGACGCTCTTCCGATCTTGGCTTTGCTTTTGTCTCAATTTCTCTTATTAAATTTATTAAATTTGCATTTGGGCTACCATCTTTATTTCTTTCAGTAATAATGTTAGTGTTTGTTTTTATGAAATTATAGGTTTCGATTAATGTTTTTGTTCTTGCTACATCAATATTGTCTCTACCAAGCCTTTCTTTTATTGTTGTTATCAATAAGTTTGCAATTTCATCAGGTTTTTGTTTTTTGGTATATGAAGCGCAAAACCCATCATCTTCAAGTGCTAATAATATACCACTAACTATTAAAGGCCTTTGGTTTTCTTCAAATTCAAAAGTATCTCTTAAATAATTATTTAATGTTTTAGAGAAAACAATAAGTTCTTCATAATTGTTTCTCTCTTTTGTACTATCACTATGCAATATTTCTATATAATTGTCAAACTTATAAAAGCTATTGATTTTCAATTGTTTTGGTTTACTTTCCCCTTTAATCTGTAAAAATGTATCAACCAAAAGTTCTTTTTCATTTTCACCGGAAACACCTATAGCTATAACATCGTAATCTTTTGACAAATAAGAAGAATAAAGTATAGCCCCATCAACAGCATAATCCTTGTATTTATCTAATGTTTTACTGCGGTGTTTTCGTGTATCGGCTTTACATTCTATAACAATAACTAAATTATTACCTTTGAAACTAATAATAAATTCTGGTTTACCTATGCCGTCACCTTTTTTTGAAGCTGTCATAAGCAGCTTTTGAATATTTGGGTTGTCTGACTTTTGTTCCTCAATATACACAAAACCTTTTGTTTCTGTTTCATATGCATTTTTATTTTTATTCAAAATGCTACGTACTATATTTTCAGTTTTTCTTTCGTTTGCCATATTCATACCCCAATTTATAAGCTATTACTCTTGTTATTGCTTTGACGGTCACTAATAGTCTTTCAGCTACCGGCTTACCCGTCCTTCCGCATCTGCTCCACCAGTTCCTTCAGCACCTCCTCGGCCTTCTCGGCTGGCACCTGGCAGGTGCCCACCTTGGGATGCCCGCCGCCGCCGTATTTCAGCATCAGCGAGCCCACGTTGGTATTGGAGGTCCGGTTGATGATGCTGTGGCCCACCGCCAGCACCACGTTCTGCTTTTTCAGGCCCCACATCACCCGGATGGAGATGTTGATCTTGGGGAACATCCCGTATTCCACGAAACGGTTGCCGCTGGGGATCTCCTCCATGTTGCGCAGGTCCACCACCAGCAGGTTGCCGTCCACCTTGGAGTGGCTCTTGATCATCTCCTTGTACATCCATTCCGACTCGTGATAGCGCTTGACCCGCTCTTTGACGTCCGGCAGATCCAAGATCTGCTCGATGGGCATGGTCCGGCAGTATTCCATCAGGTCCTGCATCAGCTGGAGGTTGCTGATCCGGTAGTCGCTGTAGCGGCCCAGCCCGGTGCGGGGATCCATCACCACCGCCAGCAGCAGCCAGCCCCGGGGCTCGGCCACCTCCTCGACCGTCAGGTCTCCCGAGTCCGACTTGTCAACCGCCGTCATCATGTCGGTGAAACGGGGAAACCGCTCAGCCCCGCCGTAGTGCTTGTAGATCACCCGGGCGCAGCTCTTCTCGGGGGCTGACCAGCCCTTGTAGAAGGCCGGAAAGGCCTTGCGTTCCATCTCTGACATGTGGTGGTCGAACCACATCCCGCAGCCCTTGGCGTAGGGCACGTTGGCCAGCACATCGTTAGCGGTGACCTCCACCTTGCCGTCCTGAACGTCCTTGGGATGGACGAACAGGATATTATCGACCACACCAGCCTCCTTGAGCAGTACCCCGCAGATCAGGCCGTCGAAATCGGACCTCGTCACCAGGCGCATAATTCACCTATACTGCTGATTGGCGTATACAGTATACAGTATACGGTATACAGGTTTTATTTTCCGGCAAAAGCCTCCCCCAGCCCGGCCAAGAATTTGTCCATGTGGGCCTTGAATTCCTTCTGGGGAACCTCCTTGAAGCGAGCGCATTGTTCCAACTGGGGCAGGTTAAGGATGTCGTTGATGTGCATGGACCCCTGGGAGATGGCCTTCTGGCACTCGTCATAGAGAGCCAAGATCCCTTTTAGCATCCAATAGCCCTTCTCCAGCGAGCAGTGGCCGTCCACCTCGGAGAAGGCGTGCTGCTGCAGGAAATCCTCCCGCAGCATCTTGCCCACCTCGATGATCATCCGCTCGTTGTCCTGCAGGGCGTCCGGACCCACCAGCTGGACCACCTCCTGGAGTTCGGCCTCCTTCTGCAGCAGCTCCATGGCCCGGCGCCGGACCGAATCGTAGTCGGACACCACCTTCTCCTTCAACCATCCGGTCAACATCTCGGCGTACAGGGAGTAGGAGCGGTTCCAGTTGATGGCCGGAAAGTGCCGGCGCTGGGCCAAGCTGGCGTCCAGGGCCCAAAAGGTGCCCACAATCCGCAGGGTGCTCTGGGTGACCGGCTCGGAGAAGTCGCCCCCCGGAGGCGACACCGCCCCCACGATGGTCACCGACCCGATGCGGCCCTCCGAACCCAGGCAGACCGTCCGTCCGGCCCGCTCGTAGAAAGCGGCCAGCTTGGAGGACAGATAGGTGGGGTAGCCCTCCTCGCCCGGCATCTCCTCCAGCCGGGAGGAGATCTCCCGCAGGGCCTCGGCCCAGCGGCTGGTGGAGTCGGCCATCATGGCCACCGAAAAGCCCATGTCGCGGAAGTACTCGGCCAGGGTGATTCCGGTGTAGATGGAGGCCTCCCGGGCCGCCACCGGCATGTTGGAGGTGTTGGCGATCAGCACCGTCCGCTCCATCAGCGGCCGCCCGGTCTTGGGGTCGGTCAGCTCGGGGAACTCGGTCAGCACCTCGGTCATCTCGTTGCCCCGCTCCCCGCAGCCCACGTAGATTATCACCTGGGCGTTGGAATGCTTGGCCAGGGTCTGCTGAACCACCGTCTTGCCGGAGCCGAAGGGCCCGGGGATGGCGGCGGTGCCGCCCATGGCCACCGGAAACAGGGTGTCCAGTATCCGCTGGCCGGTGATGAACATCTCGTTGGGGTCCATCTTTTTCTTGAAGGGCCGCGGTTCGCGGACCGGCCAGGCATGCATCATCTGGAGCTTGGTGCCGTCCTCCAATGTGGCGATGGCCTCGGCCACGGTGTAGTCGCCCTCCTGGGCGATGTCCTTGATCTTGCCGTTGACCTTCGGCGGCACCATCACGTTGTGGAAAAACCACTCGTTTTCCTTTACCTGCCCCAGCAAATCGCCCCCCGACACCTGATCGCCCTTCTTGGCTGCCGGCTTGAAGCGCCACTTCCTATCCCGGTTCAGGCTGTTGACCGAGACCCCCCGGGCGATGAAGTCACCCTGCAGCCGCTTGATCTCATCCAGGGGGCGCTGGATGCCGTCGAAGATGGATTCCAGCAGACCCGGCCCCAGCTCCACCATCAGCGGCTGGCCGGTGGTCTCCACCTGCTCGCCCACGAATAGGCCGGAGGTGTCCTCGTAGACCTGGATGAAGGCGGTGTCGCCGTCCAGCCGGATGATCTCCCCGACCAGGCCCAATTTGCCCACTTTGACGATGTCGTACATCCGGGCGCCCATCATGCCCTTGGCGATGACCGCCGGGCCGGAAATCTTCTGGATGATGCCCTGCATAAGAACTCCTGGAACGTTTATATGAAGGTGTTATTTCCCATTTTATCAGATTACCCCCGGGCTATTTCAGCTTGACGTAGAACCCGATGGCCTGCTTGACCAGCTTTGACAGGTAGGCCTCGCCGGACTCCACCTGGCCGCCCTTGGGCACCGGGAAGGGCAGCACCACCGGCAGGGCCCGGCCCTTGATCAGCCGGTTGATGTCGTCACCCAGGTCGCTACCCAGATCCTCATTTACCGCGATCAGCCCGTAGCCATCGGTCTTCATCAGCTCCAGCACCTTGCTCCTCATCTCGTGGACGTCGGCCACCTCATGGGTCTCGATGCCCGCCAGCCGGAAGCCGGTGGCCGTGCCGTGATCGGTGATCACCGCCAGCTTTTCCATGCTACTTGATCGCCTTTCTGATCTTCTCGGCCATCTCCCGGGCCTTGTCCGGGCCTATGATCATCAGGGCCGCCTTCTCCAGCCCGGCGGCCAGCTTGTCCAGCTGATCGGCCTGGGGGTTCTTCTCATCCAGCCCGGCCTGCTTGACCTGGATAGATCGGAAGAGCACAAGGCTGAACTCCAGTCACCGAATACGATCTCGTATGC
>CALGNM010000321.1 GCA_937958665.1 uncultured bacterium
CCATCCTGCCGATCTGGCATTGGGCGGTCCTGGGCGCCCTGCTGATCCTGGCCAGCAAGACGTTGGTGGTGACCGCCATGGTGCGGATGATCGGCACCGAATCCCAGGTGGCCTGGCGCACCGGCCTGCTGTTGGGGGTGGGGGGGGAGTTTGGGCTGGCCCTGGCGGCCATCGCCCTTGACAACGGCATCCTCAGCCAGCGTCTGGGGCAGATAGCCATCGCTTCGGTGCTGCTTTCCATGGTGGGGGGCGCGGTGGCTATCCGCTTCAACCGGGGCCTCGCCGCCTGGATGGTCAGGGAACGTCCCCCGTCTTCGGCGCCGCCAGAACTGGCTGAGGATGCGGATCGGCAGGTGGTCATCGGCGGCTACGGCCGGGTGGGGCACACCATCGCGGTGCTGTTGGATTTCAACCAGGTGCCGTTCGTGGTGTTCGATACCGACCCCCGACGGGTGGCCCAGGGGATGGCCGACGGCTTCAAGGTGGCCTTCGGGGATATCTCCGACCCGGGCCTGTTGTCGGCCGTGCACGTGGAACGGGCCTCGCTGGTGGTGATCACGGTCGACCGGTCCCAGGCCGCCCTGGCTGCGGTCTCCCACCTGCGGGCCATGTGTCCCCAGGTGCCGGTGGTGGCCCGGGCCAAGGATCTGGAATCCAGCCGGATTTTGCTGAAGGCCGGGGCGGTCCATGCCTATCCCGAAACCATAGAGGCCAGCCTGCGGTTGGGGGCGGTGGCCATGCAGATTCTGAAGGTGCCAACCCAGGATATCGACCGGGTGCTCCAGGGGGTGCGGGATTGGGATTATCGCCCGGTGCTGGAGGAGGAGAAGCCGACGGAGCGGGGCTGAGGCCAAGGAGGCCTGCCGTCCCTCCCACCCCGAAAATGGGCGTCCGCCCTGGATAGTTGGTTTGACAGGCAATAGGGGCCAACTTGGTCATATATATAGTCTTTCGAGCAAGCCCCCTCCGGGAACAGGAGGGGGTTTGCCATTGGGCCGGAAGATGGGATGGCCTAGGGGAGAAAAGGCGTCAGCCTGGTTTAAGACAGAAATATATCCTATACAAAGCTATCTATTGATAGCAATCAGGAGTTTCCATGACGGTTGAAGAAACACAAATAACATGGGAAAACAGGATGTTGTGATAAGATATTGGTTGACAAGGCGGTAATATTGTCGTATATTTACCCTAAATAACTCACCCTACCAGCGAGGTGCCATGTACTCGATCGAGGTTACTGAACGTGAAAAAGAGCTGGGCTATACCTTGGCGATGGTGCCCAACCCCAAGCAGATGTTCTGCCCGGGCCAGAATGAGGTGATCGCGGTGCTGTACCGGCTGGACGAGGCCAATTATATCATCAAGACCATATATCCCATCGGGGGATACCGATATTGCCACCGGCAGAAGAGGGATGGGGAATGGGTTACGTTGTGCAACGAGCCTGCCGACCCCCAGGATGCCATTATTAAGGCCAGGGAGAGAATCGCCCCCAAAGGCTGATAGAGCCTCCGGCCGATTGGGAGATGATGGCGGCATTCAGGCCCTCAGGCTATTGCATTTTGCGCCATGGGGTGCAAGGAGGGTAACTGGTTTCAGCCTGCGGCCGGCCGGCTGGGTCAATTGATTGTCAAATGCGTTGCCGGATATAGGGTTAATGTTGGCAGTTATGGGCAGCCATCTGGCATGATTAATGCTTTGATATTTATTTGAGCGGGATCAGATGATGCTGGCGTGAAGCGGCTATCAAGGAGGTGTTGTGGCCAAGCTGGCCAAGAATATCAATGGAGCCACCGGCCATCCTTGCAAATGCGAGAATTGGCTGGAGCATTGGGAGAAATTCAGCGGGAGCAATGTCCTGTATTGCTCCCAGGCTGACTGCCCCAATTTCGCCGAGGCCGGGGCCCTGGTGCTGAAAAGCCTGTCCGGGGAGGAGGTTTGGTACATCGTCCCATTGTGCCGGGAACACAACGCCATGACCGGGAAAACCATCGAGGTGACCGATACCACCATCTTCGTGCCGGCCAGGGTTGAAGATACGTGCGGTCAGGAGGATTGAGCCCCGGTTGGCCGGGAGGGACCGGGGGCCAGGCTGAAACCATAGCCGGGAGGGATGCCATGCAGTCCATCTGCAAGGTCTGGTCGGATGCGGCCAAGAACCGGCTCTACCTGGTGTTCCAGGGGACCATCCCCGATGATATGGCCAAATCCGCCGCCGAACGGGTGGTCGAGGAGACCAGGCACCTGCGGCCCGGTTTCAGCGTGGTCAACGACCTCTCGCAGGCCCAGCCGGCCGGGCCCTGGGGAGCGGCGGAGATCAGAAGGGTCCAGGCCTTTCTGGGGTATATGGGGATCGAACGGATCATCAGGATCCTGCCGGAGGTCGACGGCGGGGTGGTAAGCCAGTTCGAAAAGACTGCCGGCAAGTATCCCACCGCCCTGACCGCCGGGTCCATCGAGGAGGCCGACGCCATCCTGGACCGGGTCCAGGGCCAATGAACCAGCAACATATTTTAAGGCTGACGGAATGCGCTATGCCGGCTTGACCGACGACCCGGCCCTGAAGAAACAGGAGCACGGCCACCCGGCCGATTGGACGGTGGTCAAGGGGTTTTCCCGGGAGGAAGACGCCCGGAAGTGGCTGAAATACATGCTGCTGCTAGGCTATCAGGGCAAGGCCGACTGCCCGGAGTGGAAATACGGCTACACCTATACCATAGACCTTGGGACCAGGCAATGAGGGGTGGCTGACGCGGCGCCAGGGGGAGAAACAGGCTCATCGGGTGAATAAACCGGGGGCCTTTTAATCTGCCTGCCCGTCATTCCCCCGAAAGAGGGAATCCACTGGGGCTGGGTTTCCCGTTTCTTGCGGGTATGACAAGGCTGGGCGGGCTTACCTGTCATTCCCTCGAAAGAGGGAATCCACTGGGCTGGGATGTCCGTTTCATTGCGGGCAGGGCAAGGCTGGCGGGCTTACCCGTCATTCCCTCGAAAGAGGGAATCCACTGGGGCTGGGATGTCCGTTTTATTACGGGTATGACAAGGCTGGGCGGGCTTGCTCGTCATTCCCTCGAAAGAGGGAATCCACTGGGGTTGGGTTTCCCGTTTCATTACGGGTAGGGCAAGGCTGGGCGAGCTTGCCCGTCATTCCCCCGAAAGAGGGAATCCACTGGGCTTAGTTGCCCGTTTCATTGCGGGTAGGGCAAGGCTGGCGGGCTTACCTGTCATTCCCTCGAAAGAGGGAATCCAAGATTATCTGTTTGTTCTTGCCGGCTGAGGCCTTTTTTATAGCGGAATCAACATTCGCTGTTGACAATTAATGAGGGAAGAATATAATTAATTATATAACAAGCGGACGGTAAGGGGGAGATGTAGAAAACCACCCCGGCCGAACCGGCAAAAGCACATACCAGATTACCGGTTCGAACTACAGGGCCAGGGTCGGGGGGAAGTATGTGAACACCGGGCCGGTGCCCAAGGGCACGGAGATGTACGGGGAAGGGAAGAGACGGGTGAGAAGGTATAGGTTTGGGTTGGGAGAATTTTAATTAACAAATGGTGCATAAATGAAAGAAAATAACAATGATATTACTCATGCTTTTGAACAAGCCTTAAATATGCAGGGTTATGGGTTTCAGCATAGAGTGATTTCAGAAATAAAGAAATTTTATGATGAAGGTAAATGTCAATGGTGGCCCTATGTTAATGAGTTTCCTGTCGATATACAAGGCGCTAGTACAAGAATTGATTCTATTCTGCGCTATGCACATAAAGATATTTACGCTATCATGGAAACTAAAAGAGTAAATCCTACACATTCAAATTGGTGCTTTTCGTATAAACCGGCATCAAATCACCATTTGTCAAATAAATTTTATGTTGAGGGATTAACACTTTTTAGCAATTGCTTAACAAGTATTATAAAAGATATTTGGGGTAGTGATAATATTTATACTATTGCGGTTGAGGCGAAATCAAAGGGTAATGGAGATAGTTGTGGAAAAGGCAGAGGGGTGATAGAGGAATCTGTAACGCAATTATGTAGAGGTTTAAACGGAATTATTGAGTATTTTAAGAAGACCCCAGGCTCAATAAGTACATACCCAATGTTTGTATTACCAATACTATGCACAACAGCAAATTTGTGGGTAACTGACGTAAAAATGGATGATGCAAACTTAAATGATGGAATGATTAAATTATCTAATCAACAAGTAAAAAAAGTAAATTGGTTACATTATCATTACCCCCAATCACCTGGTTTGAAACATTCAGTTAGGCCGAGATGTATACAACAAGATATGCGAAACAAAATATATGATGAGTATATTAGAGATATAATTATAATGAATCCAGAAGGGCTGCAAGATTTCTTTTGCGATAGAAATTGGCAAGATATATTTTAAATAAAACGGTATGATTATTACTAAATATGGAGGATAGTATGCCTAAGAGATGGTATGAAACAGAAAATACATATATATGGATATTTAATGTTGGCCGTGGTTTATGTATATTTATAAGAACGCCATTAAATCATGGAATTATGTATGATTTGGGATCGTCTGAAGATTTCACGGGTCTGTCAAGTATTTTGTGTAAATGGGATTTTTGTTAATTTACTGGAACCC
>CALGNM010000322.1 GCA_937958665.1 uncultured bacterium
TCACCTCGAAGCGGTTCCCCCCGATGGTGATCTCCTTGCCCAGGGGATCCTGGACCCCGAATAGCTTCTCCATCAGGGTATGGCCGATCATGCACACCTGGCGCTTGTTGGTCTCGTCCACCGTGGACATGGCCCGCCCGTCGGCTATCTCATGGTTGGCGATATACTGAAACTCCGGGGTGGTACCGGTGATCTCGGTTCCCAGCACCTCCTGCTTTTGGTACTTGACGTTGGTCATGTACTCCAGCATCGGGGCCACCCGCAGCACCGAGGGGCAGTTGTCCCGGACGGCGTAGGCATCCTCGATGGTCAGGTTCTTGCGCCCCCTGGCCTTCAGCCAGTCGTCATGGCTCATCACCAGCCCCTGCCGCTGGACGTAGAGGGTGGTGGTCCCCAGGGAGGAAAGCTGCTTGGCCACCATCTTGTTGAAGCCGTCAATCAGGGCCAGCATCCCGATGACGGTCAGCACCCCGATCATGATCCCCAGGGTGGTCAGGCCGGATCGCAGCTTGTGGGCCCGGATGGCGTCAAAGGCCAGCCGGATTGATTCCCAGATATTCATATCCCCTCTTATCTCTTCTTTATAATCTCCGGTCGGTCAGGCCTTTTCCACCGTCTGGTCGGAGACGATCTCCCCGTCCAGGATCCGCACCATCCGCCGGGCGTGTTCGCCCACCTTCTGATCGTGGGTCACCAGGATCAGGGTCTTGCCCTGCTGGTGCAGCCGGCCGAAGATCGACATTATCTCCACCCCGGTTTTGCTGTCCAAGTTGCCGGTGGGCTCGTCGGCCAGGATAATGGCCGGATCGTTCACCAAAGCCCGGGCGATGGACACCCTCTGCCTCTCTCCGCCCGACATCTCGGTGGGCTTATGATGGATGCGGTGGGCCAACCCCACCGACTCCAGGGCGGCCACCGCCTTCTCCCTTCTTGTCCCGGATTCCACCCCGGCGTACTGCATGGGCAGCTCCACGTTGTGCAGGGCCGAAGAGCGGGGCAGCAGGTTGAAGGTCTGGAAAACAAACCCGATCTTCCGGTTGCGGACCGCCGCCAGCTGGTCGTCGTCCATCTCCGACACCAGCAGCCCGTCCAGCAGGTAGCTGCCGGAGGTGGGGGTGTCCAGACAGCCCACCAGGTTCATCAGGGTGGATTTCCCGGAGCCAGACGGCCCCATGATCGAGACGTATTCCCCGGTCCGGATGTCCAAAGTCACGTTCTTGAGGGCCTCCACCCTAACCCCGTCCATCTGGTAGGTCTTGGACAGGTGCTCCATCTTGATCATGGCTATCTCCCCGGCCCGCCCGGCCGCCCGCCCGCCTTGGCCTTGGTGACCTTGACCTTGTCGCCGTGCTTCAGGTTGCGGAGGATGCTGAAAGGCCCCTTGACCACCTCCTGGCCCTCGGCCAGGCCGGTCTCTATCTCGATGTTCTCCTGGTCGGAGGCTCCGGTGGTTACCGGGAACACCACCGCCCTCCCGTTCTCCACCACGTAGACCGCCTCCTGCTCCTTCTCCCTGTTCCTCCGGCCTTCTCCCTCGGGGGCCTCGGCCTTGGCCTCTTTCCGGTCAAGTTTCTTTTTCTCCCCGGCTTTGCGCTCCGAATCAACCTTGCGCATCACCACCGACTGGATGGGAGCCAGGACAACCTCCTTCTTATGGGCGGTGGTGATCTCGATGTTGGCCGACATGCCTGACTTCAACTGGTCGGAACGCTCGCTGAAACGGGCCCTCACCGAATAGTTCACCGAGACGTTGCTGCTGGAGGAACTGGTGCTGACCAGGGCGGCGTTGCCCACCTGGGAGACCTCGCCCCTGAACTTTCTGCCCGGGATGGCATCCACCTCGATCTCCACCGGCTGGCCCAGCTGGATGTCCTTGATCTCGCTCTCGTCCACCTGGGCCTCCACCTCCATCTGATTGAGGTCGGCCACTTTCATGATCACCGATCCGGCGTTGTTCATGGTCCCGGTGACCACCACCTCGCCCACCTCCACATTGAGCTGGACCACCGTTCCGTCGATGGGAGAGGTGATGGTGGTCTTGGTGTAGGTGTCCCGGGCCTGGTCCAGGGCCGCCTCAGCCTGGGTCAGCCGGGCCCGGTCAAGGTTGTACTGGGTGGCGCTGGCCTCATGCTCCTCCTGGGAGATCAGGCCGGCGTTGAATAGCTCCTGCTTCCGTTTGTATACCAGCTCGGTCTGGGCCAAATTGGCCTGGGCCAGCTCCAGGCTGGCCTGGGCCTGCTTGACCTGGGCGGCGTAGCTGGTGGGATCTATCTGAACCAGCACCTGCCCCCTGCGGACCCGATCCCCCTCCTTGACCGGCAACCGGGTGATCTTGCCCATCACGTAGGCCGAGATCTGCACCTCGGTCTCAGCCTTGACGTTGCCGGGGGCCGATACGGTGGAGATGATTTCGCCCCTTTTGACCTTGGCGGTCTGCACCGAGACCCGCTTGCTGCCCCGGACGACATTGGCCACTACCAGCACTGCCACCAGCAGGGCCACCCCGGCGATGGCCCATATCTTTTTGTTCCTCAGGTTGATCATAATGCTCCGCTATATTGTTGGATTGACATTTCCGCCATCTTTACCAGCGCCCCAGCGCCCGGTCTATCCGGGCCTGGGCCAGATAGTAGTCGCACAGCGCATTGGTGGCCTGCTGGCGGGCCTGGTTGAAGGTCAGCTGGCTGGTCAGGAGGTCCAGGACCGAGGCCGAACCTAGCCGGTATTTTTCGCTGGTCAGGCGGTAGTCCTCGGAAGCCTGCTGCTGCAGGTCGCCTACCAGCGACATCGTCTCCAGGGCTGTCTTCATGCCCAGCTTGGCTTGTTTGATCTCGGAATAGGCCTCCTGCCGGGCGGAGTGCATTTTGGCTTCGGCCTGGCGGGCCAGGGCCCGGGCCTGGCGGACCCGGGCCCAGCTGGCCCCTCCATCCATGATGTTCCAGTTAAGCGACAGACTGGCGCTCCAATAATCATGGGCATTCCAGCTGTCGTTGCCGGCAAACTGCAAGCTGTCAGAATAGCCATAGCTGTAGGAAAAAGAAAGATATGGTAACTTAGCCAGCCGGGCCGACCACAGAGAGGCCTGCTGGGCCGAACGCTCCCGCTGGGCCGCCAGATAGGACGGCTTGCCTTCGGCAGTCTCCTCGGCCAGACTATCGAGGACTGCTAGTTGCCGGAGCGTATCGGGAAAGCTCAACTCGGCCTCCACCCGGACCTCTCCCGACAGCCCCAGGATGTTGGCCAGATACTGTTGCCCGGCCATTTTATTCCTTTGGGCGGTCAGTAAGTCAACCCGGCTCTGGATCAGGCGGACCTGTATCTTCAGCAGGTCGGACTGGCTGAGCGACCCAAGCTGGTGCATCAACCGGGCCTGCTTCAACTGCTCCTCGCTCTGTTTGACCGAGGCTTCGGCCACCTCCACCGCCTTCTGGAGCTTCACCAGCGAGTAGTAGGCCTCTTTGACGCTGTAGACCAGCAGGGCCGTGGCCTGCTGGTAGGACGACTGGGCGGCCTGCCGGGAACGGTATGAACCGTAGATCTCTGCCCACTGGGACAGGTTGACCAGGCTCTGGTTGAGGTTGAATGAAGTCCGGTAATTCTCCCGCTTGCCCCCTTCCACCGGGTTCAGGAAGGAATCATAGGTGGCGGTTGGCCCACTCTGTTCATAGCTGGAGGATGCCCCCAGCCGGGGCAGGATTCCCGACACTGAACTCTGCAGCCCGGCCCCGGCCACCGTCAAGCTGGTGCGGGCCGAAACAGCCTGGGGGCTCTGCTTGAGGGCCATATTCACGCACTGGGACACGTCCAGCACCTGTTCCTGCGCTCGAAGAATAGTTGGCATGGCTGATAGCAATAGGCCTAATGTAGCGGCTACCTTTATTGCCCTGGCGGCCGGGAATTCTTTATTATTTATGCTCATTCAGTCTCCAATTCTTGGCATTGTACAAGATTACGGAACTTCGCTAATCGAGGTTTCATGATATCACAACAATGAATGGATAAAATTTCACCTTTCTCCAAATTTTTCACCAAAATCCTCTTATATGGATATTTTCGCAGTTGAATTTCTTCATAGTTTCAGCTTTGCCCGCTGGTCCACCTGGCTTCCGGAACAGTATACCCAATTATGTTCTTTTCATTATAAAGCACCAAACCAGGGTTGTCAAGAAATCATAATTTACCTATGCCAAAACGGCCTATCACCATTCCGACCGCCCCTGAATTAGAGCAAATCGCAGGCTAGGGCCGTTATCTGGATTATGAAGACTTTAAATATTAGACTATTTGCATCTCCAAAAGTTTAAGGGCTAAAACAGCCGGAGGAAGATTTTTTATTAGCAAAAGACAACCTGCTATTGGCTAATAGTTTGACAGGCAATACGTTAGACAAATAGCCGAAGCCTCGACATCAAAGCTGCTTTAATATGCTGATTGCCCAATGGATAACGGGCTGACAATATTTTTGGTGGTGTATTTGCAGCTGGCTTTCATCCACCTCCGAAAATTCCCTTCAATTTCTCTCCGGCCTTCTTCTTGAGCTCATCGGCCTCCTTCTTGGCCTTCTCCTCGGCAGCCTTCCTGGCCTTGTCGGCCTCGGCCTGGGCCTTAGCTTCGGCTTCCTTTCTAGCTTTGTCTATCTCCTCCTGGGCTTTCCCCTTAAGCCTGGCCTGGGCCATTTGGGTATCCCAGCCGATTATTGGTTTTTGGGCCG
>CALGNM010000323.1 GCA_937958665.1 uncultured bacterium
CGTATTCGGTGACTGGAGTTCAGACGTGTGCTCTTCCGATCTTCCAGTTCCTGCTGCTCCAGACGGCAGGCTGCGTAGTCGGCCGCCCCGTAGAGCCGGGCGTATTCCCGGCGCAGACCCAACAACTCGAGAAAACCTCCCTCGGACAACGGGCGGTTGACCTGGGCTCGAGCCAAGTAGGCCCCCTTTCGCCTCTCCCGATCAGGGTCTTCGCTCAGGATCTGGGAAATTTCGGTGGAACGGACCTCCCGGCCGGCGATGACTGAGCGGTGGGTGTTTAACAACTGCGCCAAACGGCTGGACAGTTTCTGGATCTCCAGGTCCAGCCGGTTTAATTCCTCGGACAGATGGTAGGGCCGGAAGGCCAGGTACATGATCTCGGCCCGGCGCCGGTCGACCGTCTCCAGCCCGGCGGCCCGGCACTCCTCAACCACCCGGAAGTTGTCCCGATCCTTCAACAGATTGACCATTTTCCGGTAGGCCGGCTGAACTCCCAAGTCATAGCCGGTGGTGTACTGCACCCACTCCAGCCGCGAATAACGGGTGGTCAGCTTCTGAAGTTTGCGGGCAATCGTTTTCAGCTTTTTAATATCGGCCATTACGGCTCCTTGCTGTGGTAAAAGATTCTGCCGGGTTGACAAGCAGATACTTTGGGGGTATATTCATGACGGGAAAAGCCTGGGGAATTATATCAAATCGGTCACCGATTATAAAGCGATTTTTTCAGCAAGGGTCAAGATCAACCTTGGGAGCAACAGATGAGCATCGTCTTGGCCATATCCCTGGGAATAGCCCTGGCGGCAGCCAGCGGATTCCGGGTCTTCATCCCCATGCTGGGGGTGGGCATCGCCGCCCTAACCGGTCATCTCCAGCTGGCCCCCGAACTGGCCTGGATCGGAAGCTGGCCGGCGGTGGCCTGTTTCGGGGTGGCCGCCCTGGTTGAGGTGGCCGCCTATTACATCCCCTGGCTGGATAACATACTGGACCAGGCCGCCCTGCCCCTGGCTACAGCCGGCGGCATACTACTGGCGGCGGCGGTGATGGCCGGCGAGCTCTCCCCCCTGCTGCGCTGGACTCTGGCCGTCATCGCCGGTGGCGGGGCGGCGGCCGCGGTCTCGGGAGCCACCTCGGCCCTGCGACTGGCCAGCACCGGCCTTAGCGGCGGATTATTAAACCACGTTATCGCCACCCTGGAGAACATCATATCGGTGGCCATCACCCTGCTGGTAATCATCTCGGCCCTGGCCGGGCTGGCCCTGGTGGTGCTGGCGGTGGCCCTGACGCTGGGGATCAGGCGGAGGATGCGCCCGGCGACCGGCTGACGACCTTTTAGAGAAAACACCGAGAGCGGCCGGATTTCGCACCCGGCCGCTCTACATATTACCCGATCTCGGTCTGGTAATCCGACAGCTCGATGTCGCCCTGCCTCCGGATCAGGTCCAACGCCTTGGCCATCACCTGGCCGGCGAATCGGCCATCGCTGGCCACCATCGCCAAACCCAGGGTCGCTCTTTGCCACAAACCTTCGTCATCGACCTCGGCGGCCGAAAGGTTGAATTCGTTCCTCAGCTTCTGCTTGACGCCCTGCACCGCCCGGCGCCGGTCCTTGAGGGAACGGCTGCCGGGTATGAATAACGAAACCCTGCAGACCCCCACCACCATATTAGGCCCCCGTTCAGTCGTTTCCAACCTATTCCGGCTTGACCTCCTCCACCGTGTAGCCCTCCACGATATCACCCACCTTGATGTCATTGAACTGGTCCAAACCCAGGCCGCACTCGAAGCCGCTCTGAACCTCTCGGGCATCGTCCTTGAAGCGCTTCAACGAGGCCAGCTTCCCATTGTAGATCTGGACATTGTCCCGCAGCAAACGAACCTTGTGGGAGCGGGCGATGCTTCCGGACAGCACGTAGCACCCGGCAATGGTGCCCACCCCGGAGATCTTGTAGGTCTCCCGCACCTCCACCCGGCCCTGCACCATCTCCTTGAACACCGGGGCCAGCATCCCCTTCTGGGCCTTCTGCAGGTCCTCCAGTGCCTCGTAGATCAGATTGTAAATCCTGATCTCGACCAGATCGGAAGAGCGTCGTGTAGGGAAAGAGTGTAGATCTCGGTGG
>CALGNM010000324.1 GCA_937958665.1 uncultured bacterium
CCACCGAGATCTACACTCTTTCCCTACACGACGCTCTTCCGATCTTGTTGATTACCGCGACCCTGGGACCCCAGAGCCAGTTCTTCTATCTGTACTACCTGGCCATTTTCCTGGCGGCCATCTCCGGCAGCCGCCGGGCTGCCATGCAGGCCGCCGGGCTGGCCGGGGTCATGTACATCGCCGGGTTGTGGCTGACCGGGAGCCTGCAATGGGACCGCCTGTCGCTGTACGACCTGCTGTTCAAGGCCGGTCTGCTGGCCCTGGCCGCCTTCTGGGCCGGGATGCTGTCCGACCAGCAGAAGGGCTGGCGAAAACGCAACCGGGAGCTCTCCCGGATGGCCGACCAATGGTCCAAGGCGGCCAGCGACATCCAGTCGGCGGCCCTGTTCGGGATGGGGGCCCTGCTGTCATCATCCCGCAACGTTGAGGAAACCCTCAACCTGACCCTGGATGCGGTGGAGGACCTGCTGGGGGCCGACCGCTGCTCGATACTGTTGCTGGACCGGAAGACCGACGAGTTGGTGCTGCGGGCCTCCCGGGGCGTCCGGGCCGGAGCGGTGGGCAAGCTGAGGCTGAGGAGCGACCAGGGGGTGGCCGGCCAGGCCTTAAAAACCGGACAGCCGCAGAACATCCCGGACACCGATCAGGAGCCGCTGTTCGTGCCATCACCCAAGCACTACAAGGATCGGATCCGCTCCATGCTGGTGGTTCCGCTGGTGATAGGGGAAAACAGGATTGGGGTGATCAGCATCTCCGAGGTCAAGACCAGCCGCAGCTTCACCGAAGGCGAGATGTCGGCCATCAAGCTGGTGGCCAGCTACACCGCCCTGGCCCTGTTCAACGCCGGGATCATGGAGGAGAAAGCGCGGGAGGCCACCACCGACGACCTGACCGGGTTGCATAACTACCGCCATTTTGCCGAGGAGTTCAACCGGCGGCTGGACGGTTGGAGGCAGGGAGACCCTCCGCTGTCGCTGATCTGGATGGACCTGGACCATTTCAAGGAGTACAACGACAACTTCGGGCACCTGAAAGGGAGCGAGATCCTCAGGCGTCTGGGCGGCATACTTAAGGAGGCGGTGGGGATGTCCGAGGCGGTCTATTTCCGATATGGCGGAGACGAATTTGCGGTTATATTGCCTGGTGTTGGACGGGAGCTGGCGGTCGACAAGGCTGAAAATATCAGGGCCCTGATCTGCCGAACCGAGTTTGCCGAAAGGCGACCAGATGGCCGTCAATTGTCAGCCAGCATCGGGGTGGCCGCCTGCCCGGATGACGGCCGGGCATATCGGGAGCTGGTGGAGCGGGCCGACCAGGCCATGTACTTTGCCAAGGAGAACGGGAAAAACCGGGTGGCCTTTTGGCAGGACAATCAAATGACAATCAACAGGAGGAAGCAATGAAGCTGGCAGTGGTGGGCACCGGATACGTGGGGCTGGTGTCGGGGGTCTGTTTCGCGGAATGGGGGCATCAGGTGGTCTGCGTGGACAACGATGCCGCCAAGATCGATATGCTGAAGAAGGGGCAGATCCCCATCTACGAACCGGGGCTGAAGGAGCTGATGGACAAGAATCTGGCCCGGCTGTCATTCACCACCTCCATCGAGGAGGCCACCGATAAATCGGACATCATCTTCATCGCGGTGGGCACCCCGCCCCGTCCCAACGGCGAGGCCGACCTGTCGGCGGTGGAGAAGGTGGCAGCGGCGGTGGCCCGGCAGATGAAAAGCTACAAACTGGTGGTGGAGAAATCCACCGTGCCGGTGCAGACCGGAGACCAGGTCAAGAGGACCATGGCGGTCAATAACCTGAACCAGGTGGAGTTTGACGTGGCCTCCAACCCCGAGTTTCTCAGGGAAGGAACCGCCATCGAGGATTCCCTCAAGCCCGACCGGGTGGTTTTCGGGACCGATTCGGAGCGGGCCAGGAAGCTGCTGCTGGAGTTGTATTCCCCCCTGGGTTGTCCCATCGTGGCCACCGACATCCAGAGTTCGGAGCTGATCAAGCACGCCTCCAATTCCTTCCTGGCCATGAAGATCTCCTTCATCAACGCGGTGGCCAATGTCTGCGAACGGTCCGGAGCCAATGTGGAGCAGGTGGCCGAGGGCATGGGCCTGGACAGGCGCATCGGACGGAGCTTTCTGAACGCCGGGATCGGCTTCGGAGGCTTCTGCTTTCCCAAGGATCTGCAGGCCTTCATCCGGATCTCCGAGAAGCTGGGCTATGATTTCCGGCTGCTGAAGGCGGTGGAGGGGATCAACGAGGATCAGAAGAGGCTGTTCGTCAAAAAGATCGAGGAGTTGGTGTGGAACATCCAGGGGAAGACCATCGGCATCCTGGGACTGGCATTCAAGCCCAACACCGACGATATGAGGTTTGCCCCCTCCATCGACATCATCGAAGCCTTGCAGAAGGACGGGGCCCACGTCAAGGCCTACGACCCGGTGGCCATGGAGAGGGCCAAGCAGGTTCTGAAGAACGTCGAGTACTGCAGCAATCCCTACGACGTGGCCAAGGAGGCCGACTGCCTGGTGCTGGTGACCGAATGGGACGAGTTCAAGAAACTGGACCTGGCCAGGGTAAAGTCGCTGATGAAGGTGCCGGCGCTGGCCGACGGACGCAACCTATACGACCCGGCCAGGATGAAGGAGCTGGGATTCATCTACCGGAGCATCGGCCGGTGAGGATCATGGTGGCCGGGGGGGCCGGCTTTGTGGGCTCCCATCTGTGCGACCTGTTGCTGGCCGCAGGCCACCGGGTGGTGGCGGTTGACAACCTGGTCACCGGCCGCCGGGAGAACATCGCCCACTTGTCCGGGCGGGAGGATTTCGACTTAATCGAGCAGGATATCATCAGGCCTTTCCGGTTCGACGGTCCGCTGGATTTCATCCTGGATCTGGCCTCGCCCGCCAGCCCGGTCGATTTCACCCGTATTCCTCTGGAGATCCTGCTGGTGGGGTCCTACGGGGTCCACCACCTGCTGGAGTTGGCCCGGGAGAAGGGCGCCGGATTTCTGCTAGCCTCAACCTCGGAGGTTTACGGCGACCCACTGGTGCATCCCCAGCCCGAGGATTACCGGGGCAACGTCAACCCCGTCGGCCCCCGCAGCGTCTACGACGAATCAAAGCGTTATGCCGAGGCCCTGACCATGGCCTACCACCGCCATCGCGGGGTGGACACCCGGATTATCAGGATATTCAACACCTACGGCCCCCGGATGCGGCTGGATGACGGGCGGGTGGTGCCGGCCCTGATCGACCAGGCCCTGCATGGCCGCCCGCTGACGGTGTTTGGGGACGGCAGCCAGACCCGCAGCTTTTGCTACGTCTCGGACCTGGTGGAGGGGATCCGCCTGGCCATGGTGTCGCGGGAACACCGGCCGGTTAACCTGGGCAACCCCTGCGAGATGTCAATTCTGGAGTTCGCTCGGCATATCAAGAAACACACTGGCAGCCAGTCTTCCATTGAACACCTGCCCCTGCCGGACGATGATCCCAAAGTGCGCAGGCCGGATATCAGCCGGGCCAGGGAGTCTTTGGGCTGGGAGCCCCGGGTCAGCTTCGAGGAGGGAATAAAGAAGACCATAGATTGGTTCCGAAATCGTCAATAACGATGTATGGTTGGTGCGGTTGCTTCAGAAAAAGGTTTCCGGCGAGCCATCCTCGGCTTGGTTTTACTGGTCGGGCTGTTGCTGCGGGTGGAGGGGATCAACTGGGGCATCCCCCAGGCCCCCTATTGGAGGTCCTATCACCCGGATGAAAGGGTGGCCTTTTCGATCCTGGTCAATATGGCCGACCAAGGGGGAAGCCTCAACCCCCACTATTTCGTGAATCCCAGCTTGCATTATTATCTGATAGGTCTGGTCTGGTGGGGGGGGAGAATCATGAATTTGGTTCCGTCCTCCCGGGAAATAATGGCAGAGGAT
>CALGNM010000325.1 GCA_937958665.1 uncultured bacterium
CAGCAGTATTCCATCTACTGCCGCAGGAGGAAGACCATGTCAGCCCCGGAGGAGGTGCTGTTCGACGAAAACCGGGAGGCCGCCGGACGGGGGTATTTCGATGTCGGGCTTTATCGTCCCAGTCCTGACCACCGCCTGCTGGCCTATGCGGTGGACACGGCCGGATCGGAATATTATAACATCTATCTACGAAAATTGGGGCCGGCTGCCGGTCCGGTGGACAGCCTGGTCTCGGTTGATAATGCTTTGGAATGGGGAACTGACAGCCGTACGGTATATTACCTGGGGTTGGATTCCACCCACCGGGCCTATCGCCTGTTCCGCCATCGGCTGGGAAGCCCCCAGGCCACCGACCAGATGTTGTATCAGGAGGACGATCCCAGTTTCTCGCTGTCTTTGTCCAAGACCCGAAGCCGGCGATTTATAGTGCTCAGCATCTCCAGCAAGACCACCACTGAACAGAGGCTGATTGAGGCCGGGGATCCCAAGCCGGCACTTCGCCTGTGGGCTGCCCGGCGTCCGGGGATTGAGTATTACCTCGAGCATCGGGGTCGGGAGTTCTTTGTTTTGACCAACGAACAGGCTGAGAACTTCAGGCTGTTGAGGGTGGGAACTGATCCCGGGTCGGTCCCCCGGGAAATAATTCCCCATTGCGACAATGTGATGCTGGAGGGGGTAGACGCATTTAAGCATCACCTGGTCGTATATGAGAGGCACCAGGGCCTCAAGCGGATCCGGATAATCAATCTGAAGACTGATAGCCGGCACTATGTTGAATTCGCCGAGCCCAGCTATACCTTCTGGCCAGCCGGCAACACCCAGTACGAGAGCCGAACCTTGCGCCTTACCTACACTTCATTCATTACTCCGGCGGAGGTCTTTGATTATCATATGGACCGGAAGACCCGGCAGACGCTGAAGCGCCAGGAGGTGCTGGGGGGATACCTTTCCGGGAACTACCGGACCGAGCGCATCATGGTGCCGGCCGGGGGCGGCGTTCAGGTGCCGGTGTCGCTGGTCTACCGTACCGATCTCTTCCGGGGGGATGGCAGCAATCCTCTTTTGTTGAACGGATACGGGGCTTACGGGGCCAGCATCGACCCCTTTTTCTCCAGCTCCCGGATCAGTCTGCTGGACCGGGGCTTCGTCTATGCCGTGGCCCATGTCAGGGGCGGGGGCGAACTGGGGAGGAGATGGTATGATCAAGGTCGCCTGCTTAACAAGCAGAACACCTTTTCGGATTTCATCCGCTGCGCCGAATGGCTGGTGGAGAAGGGCTACACTTCGCCCAAACGTTTGGTGGCCAGCGGAGGCAGCGCCGGCGGCCTGCTGATGGGGGCGATCTGCAACCAGCGCCCCGACCTATTTTATGGGGTGATAGCCCGGGTGCCGTTTGTGGATGTAATCAATACCATGATGGACCCCACCATTCCCCTGACTACCGCCGAATACGAGGAGTGGGGGAATCCAGCCGTTTCCGAGCAATACCAATATCTGCGGAGTTATTCGCCCTATGACAATGTTAAAAAGCAGGAATATCCCAATCTGCTGATAACCGCCGGGCTGAACGATCCCCGGAGATCGGAAGAGCACACGTCTGAACTCCAGTCACCGAATACGATC
>CALGNM010000326.1 GCA_937958665.1 uncultured bacterium
CCACCGAGATCTACACTCTTTCCCTACACGACGCTCTTCCGATCTGGTTGGGAAATACCACCAGGCAAGATTCCGGACGGGATCCGGCCCCTTCCACTAGCCCAGCCGTAAATTCGATCAGGTCGGCACCGCAGGGCAGCAGATAGGAAAGACTCATGGTTCCACCTCCTCCGGATGTCCCTCCCAGTAGCAGATCAGTCCCTTTAGCTGCCGGCCCGGAAAGGCCGTGGCCACTCCGGACAGGTACTCCTTCACCTGGCGGCGATGCTCATCCAGCGCCGCCCGGCTTCCGGTTTTAAAGTCAAGCACCGTCACCCTGTCCGGATCACAGACCAGCCGGTCCACCCTCATCAGCCGGCCATCGGGGCCGACCAACTCAGCCTCCCGGAACACTCGGCGGTCCGGGGCCGGGGTGAAGCAGGCCGCCACCTGGGGATCGCCCAACAGGGCCTCCAGCCGGGCGGCCACCCGGGCCGGGTCGGCCTCCGGAGCCAGGCCCCGGTGCCGTTCCAGCAGGGAGGCGATGGCCGGCCCGCTGTCCGGCCCCAGGTATTCGATGTCCTCCAGCACCCGGTGCAGATAGACCCCCAGCCGTGAATCCTGAAAGCGCTCCGCTGACCAGGCCGACCGGCCCTGCCCATCTGACTCCAGCTTGGCGCACCCGCTGCAGGGGCGGCTGGGGGCATCCCGTCCCGGGCAGGAGGAACTTGGCGGGGCCTCCGATTGGCAGCCGATCCTGTCCTCGGGAAACAATCGGGCATAGGGCTCCGAACACTCCGGCCCCGGTGATTTGAGCACCACCAAATTATAGAGCTCGGCCTCGGCCCGGGTGCAGGCCACATAAAGGCAGTTGAGTTCCTGGACCTCGACCTTGCCGTCGAATTCGTCCTTCAGCGGCCCCAGGTCCCAGGGGGTGCCGGCGGTGCGGGCGGCCATTTGTTCGTTGATGGCATGCATAACAATCCGTCCCTCCCGGCTGGAGAAGTATTCCTTGGCTTTCCTCTTTTCCCCCTGCCGGAAGATGTTGACCACCACCGGAAAGCCCAGGCCCTTGGCCTTATAATAGGTCATGATCCGGACCGCCGGCAGGCTATCCGGCAGCTCCATTGCGAAGGCCTCCCGCTCGGCCTCCCGGCAGGCCTGCAGAAATCCGCTCAGGGATGAACCAGCCTCCCCCTCCCGAAGATTGGCCACCTCCAGCAGCCGGACCAGCGATCCGGCCTCCCCGGGAAAATTCCTGAAGACCCCCAGACGCTCCATGGCCAGGCAGGCCAGATCATAGGCCGGCCAGTAGCCGGCCAGCCGATGCAGTTGGCTGAAGTACCTATCCCAAATGAGACGGAAGTCGGCCTCCTCCCGGCAGCGGGCATAGAAGGCCCCCTCGCCTTTGGCCGCGGCTGATTGCAGCAGCTCCCGAGCCATGCCACCATCCCAGACAATTCCGTCGGCCCGGGCCGCCCGCTCCAAAACCTGCCCCAGCAGAACCTCCGACCAGGCCAGATTATCTACCGGGGAGTCCAGCCAGGCCAGCAGCGAGATGATCTCGGCCACCACCCGGCGGTCCCGGACATCCTGGCCCGATGAGCTGGTGGCCGGCATCCCGGCCTGGGTCAGCCAGTCCAGGGCCAGGTCCAGCTCCTGGTTGGAGGCGGCCAGCACCGCTATATCCTGGGGGCGGAAGCCTCGCCCTAGCGCCCCCCTGACGATTTCAGTCAGGGCCGCCCTCAGGCCGCCACCGTCCTCATCCTGGTCCTGCTGGACGGCAAAATGCCTGACCTCGACATAGCCTTGCCCGACCCTTGATGGCAGG
>CALGNM010000327.1 GCA_937958665.1 uncultured bacterium
CGGCCAACGGGGTGTATCTCTACCAGCTGATTTCAGGCGACTTCTCGGCCACCAACAAGCTGACACTGGTCAGATAAACCGCAACATATTGTATATCAATATAATAGCCTCCAAAATATTCGGCCGGAGTCCGGGCTTTATTTGCTAACCCCCTAAATTAATAATAACTTAACTATATGGCAATGTATTGCTTTTTCTCTTGACAAAAAATAAAATTTCAGTTATACTTACATTCTATTTCGGCAAACAGCCCTCAATAAGGATGCTTTGAGGGCTTATTACTTGTTTATTAAGGAGCAGACCTGATGAAGACCTACGTTGCCAAAAAGGGTGATATCGAAGCGCGCTGGTTCCTGATCGACGCCAAGGGCCGGTCACTGGGCCGCCTGGCCACTCAGGTGGCCGATCTGCTGCGAGGCAAGGGAAAGCCCCAGTTCACCCCCAATACCGACTGTGGCGACCATGTGGTGGTTATCAATGCCGCCCAGGTAAGGCTCACCGGGGCCAAGATGGAGGACAAGGTGGCCTACCGTCACAGCGGATACCAGGGGGGCTTGAGGACCATCAATTACGGCAAACAGCTGCAGGGGAAGAAGCCGGAGAGGGTGATCGAGATGGCGGTCAAGGGGATGCTGCCGAAAAACCGACTGGCCAAGAGCATCTTCGGCAAACTGCACGTCTATCCCGGCGAGGCGCATCCTCATCAGGCCCAGGCGCCCCAGCCGCTGGCCAAGTAAAACCATAACCGGGGCCGGAAATTTCGGCTCCAGACGGATCTTTTTAGGAGGTTAGATGACCAACGTTATTCGCGCCACCGGGCGCCGCAAATCATCGGTGGCCCAGGTGAAACTGACCCCGGGCCAGGGGAAGATGACCATCAACAGCCGGACCTGTGAGGACTATTTCTGCCGACCCACCCTGGTGATGATGGTCAAGCAGCCGCTGGAGCTTACCTCCCAGCTGGGCAAGTTCGACGTGTGGGCCAAGGTGGAGGGCGGCGGGATAGCCGGCCAGGCCGGAGCCCTGAGGCTGGGAATATCCCGGGCCCTGAACCAGATTGAGCAGGAGATGCACAAGCCGCTGAAGTCGGCCGGCCTGCTGACCCGCGATCCCCGGGAGAAGGAACGCAAGAAATACGGCCAGAAGAAGGCCCGCAAGCGGTTCCAGTTCTCCAAGCGTTAAAGGTATTATTAGGCAATCACCAATCATCATTACACATGCCCGGCCCGAAAAAGCCCCCAGCGGTGTCCGCATTCAGGTGCGGATTCTGGGGGCGGCCCGGCAGAGGAACAACCACATCAATAGGGAGGTAGATCGACTTGGCTAATTTCACCATCAAGGACCTGCTGGAGGCCGGAGTGCACTTCGGCCACCAGGCGCCGCGCTGGAACCCCAAGATGAAGAAGTTCATCTTTGACGAGCGCAACGGTATTCACATCATCGACCTGCAGAAGACCGTCAAGTGCCTGAATACCGCCATCGAAAAGGCCAGCCGGATGTCGGAATCCGGCGATGAATTCCTGTTCGTGGGCACCAAAAAGCAGGCGGTGGACGTTATTAAGGAGGAAGCCCAGCGGTGCGGGATGCACTATGTGTCCGAGCGCTGGCTGGGCGGGATGCTGACCAACTTTTCCACCATCCAGAAGAGCATCAAGCGGCTCAAGGATCTGGACAGGATGTCGGCCGCCAATTACCAGGGCTATACCAAGAAGGAGGCCCTGGGAATGGAAAGGGAGCGGGCCAAGATGGAGAAGGTGCTTTCGGGGGTCAAGGAGATGCGGCGGATGCCGGGGGCGGTGATTGTGGTGGACTGCAAGAAGGAGAAGCTGGCCATCGCCGAGGCCAACCGGCTGGAGATCCCGGTGATCGCCATGGTGGACACCAACGTCGACCCCGATCCCATTTCGTATCCCATTCCCGCCAACGACGATGCCCTGCGCTCCATCAAGTTGGTGGTCAGCCAGTTGGCCGAGGCCATCATCGAGGGCCGGGCCAAGTATCAGCGGGAGATGGAGACCGCTTCCAAGGAGGGCCAGCCGGCCGGAGAGGAGGCCAAGCCCAGGCGCCATCTGTCGGATCGCGGCGCCCGCCGCAGCGAGGGAAGGGAGCCCGGAAGGGGCGGACCGCGGGGGGACGGCCAGCGCCGGGGCCCAGCCGGCCAGTCCAGAGGGATCGGACGGGGAGCGCATTCACCCAAGCCGGCCGATAAGAGCTAGCAGAAAGGAAAGAGATGTCGTTCACAGTTGAGGATGTCAAGAGCCTAAGGGAGAAGACCGGGGCCGGGATGATGGCCTGCAAGGAGGCCCTCAAGGCCTGCGACGGCAAGATAGATGAGGCGGTGGAATACCTGCGGAAGAAGGGAATCGCTTCGGCCGAAAAGAAGACCGGCCGGTCCACCGGCGACGGGCTGATAGAGTTTGCCATCGCGCCGGACGGCCTGAAGGCCGCCATGGTGGAGGTCAATTGCGAGACCGATTTTGTGGCCAAGACCGACCAGTTCCGGCAGCTGACCACCGAGATCGCCAATTGGGCCCTGGGACAGGACAAGGAGACCCTGGCTGCCGGAGACCTGCCGGCCCCGCTGGCCGAGCAGATGAAGCAGACCATTGCCAAGATCGGCGAGAACATCCAGTTCAAGCGGGGGATGAAGATAACCGCGTCCTCCGGGGTCATTGAAGGTTACCTGCACCTGGGCAGTAAGCTGGGGGTGCTGGTGGAGGTCGCGGGGTCTTCCTCCGGGGCGGCCCGGGAGCTGGCCCGCGAGCTGGCCCTGCAGGTGGCGGCGGCCAACCCCCAGGTGGTCTCCCGTGACCGGGTGCCGGCCGAAATGGTGGAGAAGGAAAAGGACATATACCGGGAGCAGGTCCGGGGGGCAGGCAAACCGGAGAATGTGGTGGAGAAGATAGTCGGCGGCAAGCTGGACAAGTTCTATTCCGAGATCTGCCTGATGGAGCAGCCCTATATCAAGGATCCCCAGAAGAGCGTGGAGGCCGTGGTCAAGGAGGCCATCGTCAAACTGGGCGAGAACATCACGGTAAAGGGATTCGCCCGCTACCGGCTGGGAGAGTGAGGGCCCAGGCTTGAGCCCGGCTCCAACATACCGCAGGATACTGCTGAAGCTCTCCGGCGAGGCCCTGGGGGGGGCTGAGGGGCGGGGTATCGACATCCCCTCTCTGGAGCGGACGGCTGACGAGATTCTGGCGGTAAGGGAGCTGGGCGTTTCCGTGGGATTGGTCATAGGAGGCGGCAACATCATGCGGGGAGCCCAGACCAAGGCCAAGGCCATCGGACGGGTGACCGCCGACTACATGGGAATGCTGGGGACGGTGATAAACTCGCTGGCCATGCAGGGGGTGCTGGAGGACAAGGGCTGCCAGAGCCGGGTGATGACCGCGGTGGACATGCCCAAGTTCGCCGAGCCATACATTCGCCGCCGGGCCCTGCGCCACCTGGACAAGGGGCGGGTGGTGATCATGGCCGCCGGAACCGGCAACCCCTATTTCTCGACCGACACCGCGGCCGCCCTGCGGGCGGTGGAGATCGGGGCCGAGGTGCTGATGAAGGGTACCAAGGTGGACGGGGTCTACAGCGCCGACCCCAAGAAAGACAAGGCGGCCCGGCGCTACCAGAGCCTGGGGTTCAGCCAGGTATTGGCCGACAAGCTTCAGGTGATGGACCTGACGGCGGTGTCGCTGTGCATGGAGAACCGCCTGCCGATAATTGTCTTCGACCTCAACAGCCCGGGCACCCTCAAGAAGATCCTGCAGGGTGAACAGCTGGGAACCATTGTCAAGGAGTGAGCCATGCTGCCTCAGGTATATCAGGAGATGGAGCGCAAGATGACCAAGGCGGTGGAGGTGCTGAAGGGCGAATACTCGGGCATCCGCACCGGGAGGGCCAACCCGGCCCTGTTGGAAGGAATCCGGGTGATGAGCTACGGCAGCCCCGTCCCCCTGAACCAGGTGGCCGGGGTTTCGGTACCCGAAGCCCGTTTGCTGGTCATCCAGCCCTGGGATAAGAACCTGGTTCCCGAGATCGAGAAGGCCATCCAGAAGTCCGATCTGGGGCTGAACCCCATCAACGACGGCAAGGTGATCCGCCTGCCCATTCCGGCCCTGACCGAGGATCGGCGCCACGAACTGGTGAAGCTGGTCAAGAAGATGTCAGAGGACGGGAAGGTGGCGATCCGCAACATCAGGCGGGAGGCCAACGACGAGATAAAGAAACTGGAGAAGGACAAGAAGATCTCCGAGGACGAGTCCAAGAAAGCCCATGATAAAACCCAGGAGTTCACCAATAAATATATTGCTCAGATGGACGAGGCCCTGGCCAAGAAGGAAAAAGAGATAATGGAAGTTTAACCTTTGGGAGGAACGGATCAATGCCATACGTGATCACCGAGGAGTGCGTGGCCTGCGGCAGCTGCGTGGACGCCTGCCCCAACGGGGCCATAGTAGAGGGCGAGGAGAAATTTGAAATCACCGAGGACTGTGTGGACTGCGGAGCCTGCGTGGACGCCTGTCCGGTCAATGCCATCAAGGAAGGCTGAAAAGCATCCCGTCAGAAAAGGCGCTCCCGGCGCCGGCCCAGGGCCGGACTCTCAGTGGGGCGCCTTTGCTCATATCAATCCAAATGACATAGATGATTAGGAATGCCAAGATATCCCGGGAGCCGGAGCTGAAGAGCTTGCCGGTCCATTTGGGGGTGATAATGGATGGCAACGGCCGTTGGGCCAAGCGCCGGGGCCTGCCCCGCCTGGCCGGGCACCGGGCCGGCATGCGGTCGGTCAAGCAGATCGTCAACTCCTGCGGGGAGATCGGGGTCAAATACCTGACCCTTTATGCCTTCTCGGTGGAGAACTGGCTGCGGCCCAAGGCTGAGGTCACCGGCCTGATGCGCATCCTGCGTGAATATCTGATCAAGGAGATCGACGAGCTGGATACCAAGGGGGTCAAGGTGACGGCCAGCGGCCGGATCGAGGAACTGGAAGGGACGGCCCTCAAAATACTCAAGGATTCCATCAAACGAACCCAGCACAATCAGGGGCTGGTGCTCAATCTGGCATTGTCCTACGGGGGCAAGTCCGAACTGACCGACGCCGTCCGGGACATCGCCCGGGAGGTCAAGGCCGGGCGGCTGTCACCGGAGAGGATAGACGAGGGACTGATCTCCAGCTACCTGTATCATCCGGAGATCCCCGACCCCGACCTGATCATCCGCACCTCCGGCGAGCACCGGCTGTCCAATTTCCTGATTTGGCAGGGGGCCTATGCCGAGTTCTACACTACCGAGGTGCTTTGGCCGGACTTCGGCCGGAAAGACCTGATCCAGGCCTTGTTGGAATACCAGGGTCGGGAGCGCCGATTCGGCCGGGTGGGTCCCATCAACCAGCAGCGGGGGGCATCATGAACCAAGCCGACCACGATGATTTTCGACCCCGGGACAACAGCCTGAAAAGCCGCTTCCCCACTTTGGGGCTAAGGTTTATGGTGGCTCTTTTAGGCATACCCCTGATGCTGGGGGCCTCCTTCCTGGGAGGGTACTGGCTGCTGGGGCTGACGACTGGCTTGTCACTGTGCGGCCTGTGGGAATTCTACGGATTGGCCCGCTCCAAAGGGCTTTCCCCGCTCAAATGGTGGGGGCTGGCCGGGAGTTTGCCCCTGTTGGCCTATTTGGGCTTTCGTCTGCCGTGGCTCTTGGCTCTGCAAGTGATTTGGCTGTTGCTATTGATGTCGCACCTGGTGTTCCGGGCCGAGGTGGATAAGTCGCTGGACCGGATTGGAATCACGGCCTTCGGGATCTTGTACATCCCCTTGCTGTTTGGGCAAGATCGGAAGAGCACACGTCTGAACTCCAGGAACCGAATAAGATCTCGTATGCCG
>CALGNM010000328.1 GCA_937958665.1 uncultured bacterium
ATCGTATTCGGTGACTGGAGTTCAGACGTGTGCTCTTCCGATCTCACCGACACCAACATCCAACCTGCCTCCTCGGTATAGCCGGCATTGCCAAAGCGGTCGGTCCCCAGTGACCCGACCTGGGCGGTGAAGGGCAGTTGGGCGCTGGAGGCTACCTCCACCCGGCCGACTCCGTCCGCCCCAGGATTGGGCCGGGGCTGGTCAACATAGGCAGTGCAGGACAGAACCGCCGCCAGAAACGGCGCTATCGCTTTGATGGATCTGTGCATGGTGTGACTCCCGGTCAAATAAAAATCCTCCCGCCCCGCTTACGGCCGCCGGAGGATGCTGGTTTTGGATTTAAAATTCTTTCCCCAGGATGATGCCGGGCTGGCCTCCCTCTCCGCAGGCCAGACGCAGTTGCCAATGGTCCAGCAGTCCTGCCCGACGCAGGCTGGTCCGGTTATGCTGGCGGGCCAGACGGGCGGCATTGACCGAGGACAACAGCCGATTGAGCAGAGCCGCGGCATAGGAATAGCTGATCCGGTGGAGGGCTTCCTGGCTCTTCACCCGCAGCCCCCGGTATTGGTACCATTCGGCCGCCGTCTGCCATGCCCAGTAGTCCTGGCCGGTGTACAACTTGTCTGAAACGTAGGCTGCCTGGGCCTGAGGGTCGTCGGGATACATCAGGCGGGCCTCGGCCCAGATCTCCTCGTTGTAGACGGCACTGGTGGGGTATTCATAGATGCTCTGGTAATAAAGGTCGTCTCCGATCAGGGAGTTGGCCCCGGCCCTCAGGGCCGCGTAGTTGCGGTAATCGCGGCGCCACATCTCGCCCTGGAACTTGGAATAACCGGCGAAGGACCAGATGGCGGCCTCGGCCCCCAGAAAGGCCCGGGCCTGGGTCTTGGACCCGGAATAATATTCCCCGGCCCCGGGCAGGACCAGCGACAGGAAGAAAGCCTTCCTCAGCGATTTTCTTTGCGGCCGGGGCGGGCTTCCCGGCAATTCCCTGTCTCCGGCCGAGCCCACCTCGGGCGCTTTTTGGGCCGCCACGGAATCAATGCTGTCGCCTTTTTTGACGACGGGCTCAGCCTCCTGGGCGATCAGGGAGTTGCCGAACAGCCCAGCCGACGCCAATATGGCCAGAGCGAATAGTCTCATCTTATCACCGCCGCTTTTAGTATTTGATGCCGGGTCTCCCCTTGCGATGCCGCCTCCAGTCTGAGCAGGTAAACACCGTAGGACAGCCCCTCCAGGCTCCAGACAACCTCGTTCTCGGTTCCGGCCAGCCCTGCCTGGCGCACCTCCCGGACCATATCGCCGGCAATGTTGAATACCCTCAGGGTAATGTCGGCCGGACGCCCCAGGGTGAACCTGACCCGGGCCGAACCACCCCTGGCCGGATTGGGATATACATAGGCCCGGGACAACAGCTCGGGGTTCGACTGCGCCGGGTGCTGGGCCAGATCCCAGTACAGGTAGCCGCTGTTGGCCTGGTCCCGGTGGAACCCCGGCCAGGACGAGGTACGGGGGGAAAAGGCCGAGGGAAGGCTCCAGACATAAAGCCGACCATCATCACAGCCAATGGCCAACTCGGTGTTGGCCGGGTTGCCGTTCAAGTCCAGGGCCAGGGGGGTGGAATAGGTCCCACCGCCGATAGTCAGCGGGAAGCCGGGAGCCCGGCGGCCTCCGCTCTGGTAGGCAACTACCGAGCCATCGGGCGATCCGATCACTACTTCGGGAAGGCCGTTCCCATCAACATCGATCATAATCGGGGAGGATTGTACCAGTCGACCGGCCGAGACCTCGACCGGAAAGCCGTCGGCCATGGTCCCGTTGTAGTTGTAGACATGCAGTTTATTATCCACCGCCACCGCCATCTCCAGATACCCGTCCCCATCGATGTCCCCCAGAGCCGGCGAAGAAAGCACCAGCCCGGAAAAGCTCACCGGCCAGCCCTTCAGCATCCGCCCCTGGCGGTCCAGGACAAATGCCCCCTTGTTGGTGCAGGCCACGATGTCCGGACTGCCGTCCCGGTCCATATCCCCCACCGCCACCGATGAGTTGACCACGTCGGCCCAGGCCTTGAGGGCGGGGAACCCCGGCACCGGCTGGCCGTCCCCCCGGAAGGCGAAGAGCCGGCTGTCTCCGGACAGCACCAGGATCTCCCGGCCCGGATGGGCGGGGTCGATATCGGCCAGGGCCGCGG
>CALGNM010000329.1 GCA_937958665.1 uncultured bacterium
CTCACCAGCGCGTTGACACCTTCTGTTGTGTTTGTTGTGTTTTTTTTTTTCATGATCCCGCGACCACCTAGATCTACACTCGTTCCCTACACGACGCTCTTCCGATCTGGATCTTGATGCCGTCCACCTTGTCGTAGAAATAGCCCTGGCCGCCGCTGAAGCTCAAGGTGTTGGCATTGAAGACCGAATCCGGATCGGCATAGACTGTCCCCACGTATTCCCGCTTGCTGGGATCGGCCAGATCGGTTATTGTGCGGGCCCGGTAGGCGATATAGCCCTGGAAGTCATATTCATTGTACAACGACCGCTCGCTGTACTTGACGTTGACTGTATCGTTGCCTCCGGCCGGATTGGCACCGCCTCGGGCTATCTTGACAGAGGTCGAATCGTTGATTCTGATCTCAAAGGAGTCCACCAGCGTTTTATTGGCCGGCGGCAGCCACTCCCAGCTGCCCCGGAAGTAGGTGAACCATTTCTTGACGGTATCCAGTTTCTCCCAGTAGGGATCCGGGGTGGTCTCGGCCCGGCGATCCCAGCTGATGGTCACCTGCTTGTCGCCCGGGGTGATGGTCAGTTGCGGCGCGGCCGGAGGGGTGGCCAATTCGAAGTTGTTGTCGTAGATGGTCTGGGCGATATCCGAGGCCAGCTTCAGCTTGACGGTGTCCAGGGCCCCGATCACCCCGATGCAGGTGGTGGCCACCGAGTCGTTATACAGGGTGAACGGCCCGCTGGACATCAGGAACCTCTTGTCCCCGGCCTCATCGGCTCCCCACTCGTCGTAGGCGTCCGGGATCAGGTCCCAGTAGTTGATGCCCATCATCTCCAGGTAGCGCTCCTCGTCGGTCTTGGGATCCTGGTCGATGGTGAAGATCTTGAAGGCGGTCATCCCCAGCGGCTCCCCCGGAGCGATCTTGTGGGGGTACTGGTTGTCCTGCACCCGGACGGTGTCCGGGGTGTTGTTGATCGGGCTCTCGAAGTACCGGAAGCCCACCACCCCCACCTTGTCCCAGCCCGCCTCGGGCACGGTCTGGAACTGCATGGCCAGGTTGCGGCTGTAGTCGAAGGTGGTGCGGTCGTTGGCATTGGGGGAGGCCTCGCTGCCGATGTCGCAGTCGTTGCCCGGCCCGATGTAGACCTTGTTCAGGGTCTTGCCGCTCTTGTTATGGACCTTGAAGTAGAAGAAGACGATGTCGTTGTTGTCGGCGTAGTTCCAGGCGTAGGAGAACTGCTCGACCACCACCTTCAGCTGCTTGTCGCCGCTGGTGGTGAACTGGGGGTTGGCGTCGCTGTAGCGGGCGTAGCTGTCCTGGCGGGACTTGATCACCTTCTTGCCGTCCTCGATCACCGGCCAGGCGGCATAGTCCACCGGATCATTGGAACGGTAGACCCTGATCGCGGCATCGCTCAGGTAGCTTTCCCAGTTGTCGTTCATATCCACCGGGCCGAACTCATGGGTGCCGCTGTTGGGGTTGTAGCCCACCGCCACCACCTTGTTGCCGTTGTCGTCCAGGGCCCCCACCCACATTCCGGCCCCGTAGATGTAGCCGTGAGCCGGATTGCGCCAGAAGCCGCCGCTGCCGGTCTGGGGGTTGACGAACGGCCCGTAGTTGGTGGTATAGATCAGCCAGGCGTTGGCGTTGAGGGTCCTCTGCGACATGCTCTTGGGCGGAGCCACCCAGGCGCCCGGGGCGGTGGCCGCCAGGGCCGTCCCCGCCAGGATGCATGCGGCCGTCAGCCCTGCCAGGATCAGCCAAGCACCCTTAGGTATGCGTTTGAACATTGACTATCCTCCTGTGAGTGTATTTTGTATTTATACCCTTTCCGGGCCCTTCCGGCTTGCGGTCCGGCCCGGCTCTGTCTGGGGCGCGGCTGGGCCTAGAAGCTGAAGCTGAGAGCCAGCCTGGTGCGGCGTGGCTCGGCGTAGGCCCGGGTGCCGGGGGTCCGGGTGCCCACGAAGGGGTCGGAAATATAGTCGTTCCAGGCCGCCTTGTAGGTGACATACTTCTCGTTCTGGTCTATCTCCCCGTCGGCGTTCAGGTCCCGCCACCGACTGTAGTAGGGGTTGGGCACCATCACCGGATTGTCGCTGCCGTCATACGTGTAGTAAACACTGTCGGGGATGGTGGAGGTGGAGAAGTCGCTTAAAGTGATCACCTTGCCGTCGAACAGCGGGTCGCCGGTGGCGGCGTAGACATTGTTGACGTTCTTGCGGTTGAACACGTTCAGCATCTCGAAGTCTAGCGACATCCTGACCCCGGCCACCTTGAAGCCCCGGCTGACCAGCAGGTCGGTGTTGTAGGTCCAGGGCATCCGGCCCTCGTTGACGTCGCCGATCTGGTTGCCCTTGGAGTCCACGATGGTGTAGGGCATGCCGCTGCCGATGTTGTTCAGCAGGCTGACCGACAGGTTGGCCAGGGGCTTGAAGCCGCCGATGGCCGGCCCGAACTTGTCGTTGAAGTCGAAGTTGGTGGACACCGAGAAGGTGTGGCGCTGGTCGTATTCCAAAAAGGCGTCAGTCTTGGGGAAGGGGTAGGGCATACCGGTGGCCGGGTCGGTGCCCAATCCATAGATGTAGCGGCTGTAGCCCTCCCAGGGATCGGAGGCGGTGCCCTTGGCCAGCATCAGGGTGTAGGACAGCTTGCCGGAGAAGATGCCGTTGGGGGCCTGCCGCTTGTTGACGGTGGCCTCGAAGCCCCGGACGTTGCCGTACTCGGCGTTGACGAAGGATGAGTACTCCAGCCCGGTGGTGCTGTCGGTCATCCGGCGGGTGCCCAGCAGGTCGAAGATGTCCTTGTAGTAGACGGTGATGTCCCCGGCCAGGTCGCTGGAGAACTGCTGGTTGAAACCGAACTCGTAGGCGATGGTGCGCTGGGCCCCCAGGTCGGGGTTGCCCATCACGCTGTTGCCACGGGCGATGTTGGCCTGCAGCGACTCATAGAGGTACTGCAGCTGGGGCTGCTGGAAGAAGTGGCCGTAGCTGATGTGCAGCACGGTCTTGTCCGACACCGGGTGCGAGATGCCCAAGCGGGGGCTGATCTTATACTTGGTCTCGGCGTCGATGTAGGAGGCGGTGTCGGTCAGGTTGAAGTTGTTGACCTTCTTCTGGGCCTCGGGCATCAGCATGTCCAGCCGCAGGCCGGCGTTGACGATGAAGCCCTGGAACTCCAGCTTGTCCTGGAGGTAGGCCGCCGCGGTGATGGGTTTGAAGTCGTAGTAATCCTTGAAGGGCACCGGGTCCCAGGGCAGGGAGTTGCTCTTCAGGAAGACATGGTGTCTCTTGACCTCGACGCCGCCCACCACCTGGTTGTAGCGGTCCACCTGGGAGGTGATGTCGAACTTGCCGCCCAAGTACTCGGCTAGGGTCTTCTCCCATAGCCGGGCCAGCCCGAAGGTGTAGAAGATGCCAGATACCCCATAGGGGTTGTCGACGTTGGTGGAGTAGGCCTGCCCGGCGTAGGCGTCGTAGATGCTGTCGCCGTTGGCGTCGGCGTCGCTCAGGAAGGTGTAGTCCTCCCACCAGCTCCGCTCCTTCTCGGCCGCGGTGTCCCGGACCCCGGTCATGTTGCGGGTGGAGAACTTGTTGAAGGTCAGGTTATAGAAGGTGTTCTTGCTGATCTGGTGCCGCCAGCTGGCGTTAAGCTGGTAGGACTTCTGCAGCGTTGAATAGTAGCTGTCCAGCCAGTACTTGAAGGAGGCGGTGTAGCTGCCCCGCTGGTCGCGGTTGGCAAAGCCGCCCAGAGTCACCTTGGCTTGGAGGGCCGGGATCTTGTAGGTCAGCTTGCCCTGGAGACGGTAGCTGTTGTAGTCGCCGTGCGGCAGGTAGACCTTATCGTAGTCGTCGGACCACCCCCGGTGGTAGCCCACCGCTATCCGACGGGCCTTCTCGGCCTCCCAGGCCGCGGCCGAGGAGTCGGCCCAGTCGCCCTTCCAGCCGATCAGCCCGACGCTGTCGGTAGGATCCCATTCAGCCATGCTGTACTGCAGGGTATCGGCCCACAGGTAGTCCTTGCTGGGGTCGTGCTGCCAGTTGGTCTCCGGCATGAAGGCCGGGCGGATGTCGTCGGTGTTGGTGACCTCGCCCGAGAAGAAGTAGCCCAGGTTCTTTACATAGGGCACCGGGCCGCCCAGGCTCAGCTCGCCCTTGTTGTAGTTGCGGCTCTTGTCCAGCATGTACATGTCGGTGGTGTAGCGGCCGTAGAGGTTGAACTTCTCGCCGCCCTCCTTGGTGACCACGTTGACCACCCCGGACATGGCCTCGCCGTACTCGGCGTTGAAGCCGCCGGTGATCACCATCACCTCCTCGATGGCGGCGGTGTTGATCTGGGCCCCCATGGCCCCGCTCAGAGCGTCGGTCACCGAGACCCCGTCCACGAAGAAGGCCATCTCGTCAGCGCGGCCGCCCCGCACGTTCATCTGGCCGCCCGAGTTGACCACCCCGGCGGTGTTGCCGATGACGTTGGTGGCGCTGGCGTTGGGCATGGCCATGATCTCCTTGGTGGAGACCACCCGGGAGGTGGAGGTGGCGTCGGGGATCACCATCTGCCTGGTGGCCTCCACCACGATCCCCTTGATCTCCAGTACGGTGGGCCGCAGCTTGAAGTTGGTGGTGGTGGTCAGGTCCATGATCGACTTGACCCCGGTGACGGTCACCGGGTCATAGCCCATCATCCTGGCCTGCAGGGAGTAGGTGCCCACCGGCACGTTGATGATCATGTAGCGCCCGTCGATGTCGGTGTTGGCGCCAATGGAGGTGCCCAGGATCTGGACCGCCGCCCCGGGCAGGGGCTCCTTGGTTTCGGCGTCAATCACAGTGCCCACGAACTTTCCGGTGGTGGCGGCAAATACCAGGCTGCCGGCCGTCACCAGACAGATCGCAGCTGCGACAATGATTTTGAGAGTCTTCATACTTGTGCTTTCCTCCAGAAAAATATTGTTGCTTTTTCTGATTTACCCGGATGCTTTGGCGGTTTAACGGAATTTACTTCCGGTCCTTCACCTCCTTGTCATATTTTTCTTTATTGTTATCTTTAATTTGTTTGCCGAGACATCGGATCATAATATATATACAAGTTACCGTTTGGAGACCTCGGGGCCCCAAACGCTATTTGACTATGCTAAGATCGGAAGAGCGTCGTGTAGGGAAAGAGTGTAGATCTCGGTGGTC
>CALGNM010000330.1 GCA_937958665.1 uncultured bacterium
GACCACCGAGATCTACACTCTTTCCCTACACGACGCTCTTCCGATCTTTAACAGAGCGGGGCTTCATCCAGCAGATGACCCACCCGGATGAGATCCGCCAGCTGCTGGAGAAGGAGCAGGCCACCTTCTACATCGGCTTCGACCCCACCGCCGACAGCCTGACGGTGGGCCACTTCCTGCAGCTGATGGCCATGGCCCACCTGCAGCGGCACGGCCACCGGCCCATCGCCCTGCTGGGCGGCGGCACCACCATGGTGGGCGACCCCAGCGGCAAGAGCGACATGCGCCGGATGCTGACCCGGGAGGATATCGCCGCCAATGCCGCCCGCTTCAAGGCCCAGATGGAGAAGTTCATCGACTTCTCGGGGGGCCGGGCGGTGATGGCCAACAACGCCGACTGGCTGCTGGGGCTCAACTACGTTGACTTCCTGCGCGACATCGGATCGCACTTCTCGGTCAACCGGATGCTGCAGGCCGAGTGCTTCAAGGCCCGGATGGAGCGGGGGCTGACCTTCATGGAGTTCAATTACATGGTGATGCAGGCCTACGACTTCCTGGAGCTTTACCGCCGCCACGGCTGCACCCTCCAGCTGGGGGGGGACGACCAGTGGTCCAACATCATCGCCGGAGTGGAGCTGGTCCGCAAGATGGAGCAAAAGCCGGTGTTCGGGATGACCTTCGCCCTGCTGACCACCAGCGACGGCAAGAAGATGGGCAAGACCGAGAAGGGGGCCGTCTGGTTGGACCCCCAAAAGACACCTCCCTACGACTTCTACCAGTACTGGCGCAACGTGCCCGACAGCGAGGTGCAAAAATGCCTGGCCCTGCTGACCTTCCTGCCCATGGACGATGTCCGGCGGCTGGGCGGCCTCAGGGACCAGGAGATCAACCAGGCTAAGAAGGTGCTGGCCTTCGAGATCACCCAGTTGGTGCACGGCCCGGAGGAGGCCGGCAAGGCCCAGAAGGCGGCCGAGACCCTGTTCGAGGGCGGGGCCAACCTGCAGGATGTCCCCACCTCCCCGCTGCCAAGGGAGGTGCTGGGCAGGAACATCATCGAGGTGCTGTTCCAGGCCGGGATCATCCCCACCAAGAGCGAGGGCCGGCGGCTGGTGGCCCAGGGCGGCCTGTACCTCGACGGCCAGAAGGTGGAGAGCATCGACCTGAAGGTGGAGGCGGGAATGTTCCGGGACGGGATGCTGATGGTCCGCAAGGGCAAGAAGGGCTACCACAAGATCGTCCTGCAATGAGCGAGACCTCGGTCAGGCTCAACCGGTACCTCTCGATGTGCGGGGTGGCCTCCCGGCGCCAGGCCGACCAGCTGATCGCCGGGGGCCGGGTCCAGGTCAACGGCCAGCCGGCCCTCAAGCTGGGAACGGTGATTGAAATCTACAACGACACGGTGCGGGTGGAGGGCCGGGTGGTCCGGCCGCCCCGCCGGTTCGGCTACTTTGTGTTCCACAAGCCGGCCGGCTGCCTCTGCTCCCGGGGCGACCCCCAGGGGAGGAAGACCATCTACGACCTGCTGCCGCCGGAGCTGCGGAAGCTGAAATATGTCGGCCGGCTGGACCAGGACACCGAGGGCCTGCTGTTGCTGACCGATGACGGCGGGCTGATCGAGTTTTTAACCCATCCCCGCAACCAGATCCCCCGCACCTACCAGGCCGGGGTCCGGAGGTTGCTGCGGGAGGCCGATCTCGAGCCCCTGCGCCGGGGGATCGAATATGAGGGCCAATCATACCGGCCGGCCCAGGCCAGAATCCTGGCAGCCGACCGGCCCAGGAACCGCACCCGGCTGGAGATAACCATCCGGGAGGGCAAGAAGCGCGAGGTGCGGATGATGCTGCGCTCGCTGGGGCTTCAGGTGGAAAGCCTGGTCAGGACCTCATTCGGCCCCCTGCGCCTGGAGAAACTTCCCAAAGGCGAGTGCCGGGCCTGCCGCCCGGACGAGTTGTCCCAGCTGAGGAAAATGGCCCCGGCCCAGTCTCAATAACATATCTCCAGTATCGATCATCAACCAACAGGAAAGGGAACTCCATGAAGAAAGTATTTCTGCCCATCTTGATGGCGGTCGTCCTGTCGTCCGCCCTGCCGGAATCATGCCGAGCCCAGCTGTTCTCTATTGGGCTGAAAGGGGGAGCCTGCGTCTCCAGCGTGGTGGGAGCCGATGCCGGCAGCCCCCAGACTAACCTGGGCCTGGCCGGCGGGGCCTATGCCACGGTGGGGATTCTGCCCTGGTTTACCCTCCAGCCCGAGGTGCTCTATGTCCAAAAGGGGTGGAAGGAATCGGCCGAGGTCCTGGGGACAACGGTGGAGGGCGACTTTCGGATCAACTACCTGGAGGTGCCGGTGCTGGCCAAGTTCTCATTGGGGGCGGTGGTCAAGCCCTACCTGGCCATCGGCCCCTACCTGGCCACCCGGCTCGGCACCAGCGCCAAGTTTTCGGCCGGAGGGGTTTCGGTGGAGGGAAATTTGGACGAGCTGGTCAAGAAATCCGACGCCGGGATGATCATTGGGGCCGGAGTCCAGACCCCGGTCAAGCTGTCGTTCGAGGCCCGCTACTCCTATGGCCTGGGCACCATCGATGACAGCGGCCAGAACCTGGATATCAAGAATTCCGCCCTGTCCCTGCTGATCGGCTACGCCCTGTTCTAGCCCGGCACAATTATAAAGGCCCCGAGATCGGAAGAGCACACGTCTGAACTCCAGTCACCGAATACGATCT
>CALGNM010000331.1 GCA_937958665.1 uncultured bacterium
CCGGGCCACCCCATCGGGTTTTATTATCATCAGGGTCTGCTGGACCGTTCCCCGTGACTGCTGACCGCTCATTTCCGTGCTTCCCGGCCCAGGGCAAACCCTATCTCCCTGGCCTTGCGGTTCTTCTCCTCGGTCCCCTTGGGAATGCGCGACATCAGCGACTTTTCCAGCGATTCCGGGCTGACCACCCCGGTGATCTGGGAGATGGCGGCCAAGGCGATGACGTTGGCGATGATCTCCAGCCCCACCTCCTCCCGGGCCTTCTGGCTGAAGGGCAGGCTGATGACCCCCGGCCGGTCCACCTCCTTGACATACCAGGAGTCCACGATGGCCACCGCATCTGGCTTGAGGTCTCCACTGTACTTGCCCCAGGCCTCCTGGGTCATCGCCAGCAAGATGTCGATGGCAGTGGCCTTGGGATAGAATATCTCCTTGTCGGAGATGATCACCTCGGCTTTGCTGGCCCCGCCCCGAGCCTCCGGCCCGTAGCTCTGGGACTGGATGACGTTCTTTCCGTCGTAGACCCCGGCCGCCTCGGCCAAAATTATCCCGGCGGTTATCATCCCCTGGCCCCCGGAGCCCGAGAGCCGGATCTCGTATCTTTCTTTCATTTTTAACCCCCGATTGGGACACGGCAGGCCGTGTCCTGGTTTTCCTCGTTAGCCTTCCCCTATATCACCCCCATTATCCGACGCCCCAATCCCACCCCAATCACTTGCTGGCCTGGGCCCGTTGGATGATCTGGTTGTAGATCTGGGTATAGGGTATGGTCTCCACATCGTGGAACACTCCGGTGATTATCTTGCCGTTCAGTTGGTCGGGCGGCAGTTTCTCGGCGGCCTTGACATTGACGGTGTTGGCCTTCTGCCACTGCAGCATCTTGACGGCGCTGCCTTCCTTATTCAGGCGCCCGTATAGGGTGGGGCAGGGGCTGATGGCCTCCACCAGCGAGAATCCCTTCCGGGTCAGGGCGGTTTCAATCAGCTTCTCCAGCTCCACCGCATTGTAGACCACCCCCCGGGCGGTGAAAGCCGCTCCGGCCGCCTGGGCCAAAGCGCAGGGGTCAAAGTCCCGCTCGGCCGTCCCATATGGCGCGGTAGAGGCCCGCTTGCCTATGGGGGTGGTGGGGGAATACTGCCCTCCGGTCATCCCGTAGATGTTGTTGTTCATCAGGATTACCGTCAGATCGGCGTTGCGGCGGGCGGCGTGGATGAAGTGGTTGCCCCCGATGGCCAGGGCATCGCCGTCTCCGGTGATAACGATGACGTGCAGCTTTGGGTTGTGCAGCTTGACGCCGGTGGCGAAGGCGATGGCCCTTCCGTGGGCGGTGTGCAGGCTGTTGAAGTCAACGTAGACCGGCATCCGGGAGGAGCAACCGATGCCCGAGACCATCACCATCTCGTCCCGGGGCAGGCCCAGTTTCTGGACCGCCCGGATGATGGCCCCCTGGACTATGCCATGGCCGCAGCCCGGACACCAGACATGGGGGAACTTCTTGCCCGGACGCAGCATCTCGTAGGATGGGTGCATTCTCATTTGGCCGCCTCCACAATGGCGTTTACCACTTCGGTGGGGGTCAGCATCTCCCCATCGTAGCGCTGGACCGGCACCACCTTGGTGTGGAATTGGTTGACCCGCTGGACCTCGCCCAACAGCTGCCCCTGGCTGATCTCGGCCACGATCATGGTTTTAACCTTTCTCAGCACCTCGGCCAGGGCCTGGTTGGGAAAGGGCCAGAGGGTGATGGGACGTACCAGCCCGGCCTTGATGCCCTTGGCCCGGGCCTCCCGCACCGCCTGCTGGGCAGTGCGGGCCGCCCCGCCGTAGGAAAAAACAGCAATCTCGGCGTCATCCATGAATTCCTGATCCACCTCTATCAGCTCCGCCAGGTGGTCCTCCACCTTGGCCCTCAGGCGGTCCATCTTCCACTGGATCTCGTCGGCCCGGCCGGTGGGAAAGCCGTGCTGGTCGTGGGTCAGGCCGGTGATGTTGAAGCGATAGCCGCTGCCCAGCGAGGCGTAGGCTCCTCCCACGCTGCTGCCGTCACCATAGTGCAGGTAGGCGGCTGGCTGGCAAGTCGGCTGCGGGTGGTTGTAGATCTCCATCTCCCCGGGGCCGGGAATCTCCATCTTCTCCCGCATGTGTCCGATGAACTCGTCCAGCAGCAGAATCACCGGCATCCGGAACTTCTCAGCCAAATTGAAGGCCCGCACCGTCAATTTGAATGACTCCTCCACCGAGGAAGGGCACAGGGCAATGGTGGGATGGTCCCCGTGGGTGCCCCAGCGGGCCTGCATAACGTCGGCCTGGGCCCCCTTGGTGGGCAGGCCGGTGGACGGCCCCCCCCGCTGGACGTTGACGATGACGCAGGGGATCTCGGCCATGCAGCCGTACCCCAGCAGTTCCATCATCAACGAAAAACCCGGGCCCGAGGTGGCGGTCATGGCCTTGGCCCCGGCGGCCGCCGCCCCCAGCACCGTGGCGATCCCGGCGATCTCGTCCTCCATCTGGATGAAGCGGCCGCCCTCCCGGGGCAGCATCAAGGCCATCTCCTCGGCAATTTCGGTGGAGGGGGTTATGGGGTAGCCCCCGAAGAAATTGCAGCCGGCATAGATGGCGCCCAGGGAGCAGGATTCGTTGCCCTGCAGCAGTCTGATGTCCTTGCTCATTTCTTTTTCTCCCTGGTTACGAAGATGGCCAGGTCCGGGCACCTGATCTCACACTGACGGCACAGGATGCAGTCGTCGGGCCGGGCCACCCGGGGCTTTCGGTCCTCGCCCATCTCCAGCACCTGTTTGGGACAGAAGGCCACGCAGATCTCGCAGGATTTGCACCAGGGCTTGTAGACATACACCGGCAGGTCGTAGCCCTTCTTAAAATCCTCCTCGATGTTGAGCCTGGCCTCCATCACATCGCTGTTCTTGGCCATAGCGCCTCCAATTGTTTTCTAAATCTTTATGATGAGATTACCGTCCCGGCCCCTCCCCTGACGGCCTCCGCCGCTTTCTCCAGCGAGGTGATGATAACCTGGCGCCCCCCGAATTCCAGGAATTGGATGGCCGCCTCAATCTTGGGGCCCATGGAACCGGCGGCAAAATGGCCCTGGGCCAGGTATTCCTTGGCCTGGGCCAGCGACAGCCGGTCCAAATCCACCTGGTCCGTCTTCTTGTAGTTCAGGGAAACCCTCTCCACCGCGGTCAGGATCAGCAGGGTCTCGGCCTCGATGTCCCGGGCCAGCACGGCCGAGGCCCGGTCCTTGTCGATCACGGCGTCAACCCCCTCGTAACTTCCGTCCGTCTCGATGTAGACCGGCACCCCCCCACCGCCGGCGGCGATGACGATGGTCCCGGAATGGACCAGATCCTTGATCACCCGCCGGTTGACGATGGATCGGGGGATGGGCGAGGGGACGAAGCGGCGATAGCCCCGCCCGGCGTCCTCCTTGATCACCCAGCCCCGCTTCTCCAGCTCCGGGACCTCCCCGGCCTGGTAGTAGGGGCCAATCGGCTTGGAGGGATTAAGGATCGAGGGATCGTCCTTGTCGACCACCACCTGGGTGACCACGGTCACCACCTCCCGCCCGATCTTTTCCCTGATCAGCCGGTTCTGGAGTGATTGTTCGATCATATAGCCCATGCCGCCCTCGGTGTCGGCCACTATCACCCCCAAAGGCAGGGCCGGAATGCCGTCCGGAAAGGTCCTTTCCACCCGAAGCAGGGCGTTGCCCACCTGGGGGCCATTGCCGTGGGATACCGCCAGGTTATAGCCGGCCTTGGCCAGCTCGGCGATAGCCGCTACCGCCTGCCTGGTATTGGCGAACTGCTGATGGATGTCTTCCTTGCCGGTGGCGCCGATAGCGTTGCCGCCCAGAGCCACCACTGCCGTCTTGTTCTTCATGTGACGATCATGCAAAGTTTTCTGATGCTGTAAAGACCCCACCCCCTGCCCCCGTTGCCGGGTGCAGGGGGATGAGGCCGCCGGACAACTTTCTACTTCTTGATGACCTTGCGGATGGCCGCCGCCAAGTCGGGCCTGGAGGTCTCCTTCAGGTCATAGCCTACCCGGACCGCCGGGCGGGGGAACTTCACCAGCCGCCGCAGATCAATGGGGGTCCCGATAACGTACATGTCACAGGGGGTGCGGTTGATGGTATCCTGGAGATCCTTGATCTGCTTGGCGGAATAGCCCATGGCCGGCAGCAGCACCCCAATGCCGGGATATTTCTTGAAGGTATCGGCGATGGTGCCCACCGCATAGGGCCGGGGATCGATCATCTTGCCCACCCCGTGCTTCTTGGCGGCCACCACCCCGGCCCCGTACTTCATCTCGCCGTGGGTCAGGGTTGGGCCGTCCTCGATAACCAGAACCCTCTTCCCCTTCAGACTCTTGGGCTGCTCCACGCTGACCGGAGAGTCGGCATCTATGACCAGGGCCCGGGGGTTGGCGGCTTTGATGTTGGCCTTGACCGTCCGAATATCCTCCCGGCGGGCGCTGTCCTCCTTGTTGATGACAATCACGTCGGCCCGGCGTAAGTTGACCTCTCCGGGATAGTATGACAATTCATGGCCCGGGCGGTGGGGATCAACCACCACTATTTCCAGGTCGGACTTGTAGAAGGGAAAATCGTTGTTGCCGCCGTCCCAGACTATGACGTCGGCCTCCCTCTCGGCCTGGCGCAGGATGGCCTCGTAGTCCACCCCGGCGTAGATGACGTTGCCCCGCACCACATGCGGTTCGTACTCCTCCATCTCCTCGATGGTGCACTTGTGCTTGTGCAGGTCCTGGACCGTGGCGAAACGCTGGACCTTCTGCTTGACCAGGTCCCCGTAGGGCATGGGATGGCGGATGGCCACCACCTTCTTGCCCATGGCCATCAGGATCTCGATCACCCGGCGGGTGGTTTGGCTCTTGCCGCTGCCGGTTCGGACTGCACAGATGGAGATCACCGGCTTGCGGGATTTGATCATAGTGTCCTGCGGGCCCAGCATCATGAAGTCGGCTCCGGCAGCGTTGACCATTGCCCCCCGGCTCATCACATACTGGTAGGGAACGTCGGAATAGGAGAACACCGCTATGTCCACCCTCAACTTCTTGATCAGGCCGACCACGTCCTTCTCGTCGTAAATGGGGATGCCCTTGGGATACAGCTTGCCGGCCAGGGCGGCAGGGTACTTGCGGCCGGCGATGTCGGGAATCTGGGTGGCGGTGAAGGCCACCACTTCGTAATCCTTGTTGCCCCGGAAATAGGTATTGAAATTATGGAAATCGCGCCCGGCGGCTCCCATGATCAGGATTCTCTTCTTGGACATTTCTTGCTCCCGTATTTTATGGTTATTGGCTTGACAAATAAAAAAGGGCTGCCAGTGCGCCCCTTGGCCAGGCGCTCCAGCTCTGCCCAGATATGACGGCCGGGCTCAGTCGAAGGGATCCGCCAGCAGCCAGATTATTATGTAATTAAAAGACAACAACATAGCACTCTGAACACCCCCACTTTATTCTTGGTTGATTTTAACATTTACCGGGGGATATGTCAAGGCTAAAACCCGGGAACTTTATCAGCAATCCAGCAGGCGGCCTGGTCGAGCAATTCCTCCCTCCGGTTGCGTTCCGGATGATCCAGGACATACTCTAGCAGATGTCTGAGGATTTGGCCCACCATGGGGCCCGGCTTAAGCTTGAACTCCTCCATAATGGCCTGCCCGTCAACCTGAAGATCCTTGACGGAGAAGGGAGGATTCTTATCCATGACCTCGGCTATGGCCTGCCGAAAGGCCTCCAGATCCTGGTCGGCCTGCTCGGTGCCCCGGCCCTGGGCCTTGATATCGGCCCGCCTCAGCTCGACAAGCTGATCCAGCCCTCCGGCCCCCACCCGGGCTATCAGCCGTCTCAATCCTTTCTCGGTCTCCGGATAGGAGAACATGTGGTTGCGTACCAGCCCGGACACCTGGGTGATGGTGTCGCCCGAATATCTCAACCTTTCCAGCATCCGACGGGCCATAGCCTCGCCCAGCCTGTCATGCCCGTAGAAATGGACCCCGCCCTGAAAGGCCTCCCGGCACCGGGGTCTGGCCACGTCGTGCAGCAGGGCAGCCAGGCGCATCTCCAGCGATGCCGGGGCAAAGTCCACCGTTTTGATGCAATGCTCGAAAACCCTGTAGCGATGGTAGCTTCCTGGCTGAGTGACGTCCACCCCGGCCTCCAGCTCCGGCAGCACCTCCCTCAACAGGCCGCCCCGCTGCATCAGCCACAGTCCGATGGAAGGCTGGTCGGCCTTCAACAGCATCTTGTCAAGTTCCTGCCGGATCCTCTCGGGCGACACGCTGCGGATCAGCGGGGCATGGCGGCGGATGGACCGGAAGGTCTTTTGCTCCAGGGAGAACTGGAACCGGGCGGCGAACTGGCAGGCCCGCATCATCCTCAAGGGGTCCTCGGAAAAAGCCGCCGGGGCCACCATCCTGATCAGCCGGTCGCCTATGTCCCTCTTTCCCGAGTAAGGGTCGATCAGTTCCGGAGGCTTCCGGCTCTCCCGCCCGTCCAGTAGTCGCAGGGCGATGGCGTTTACGGTAAAGGCCCGCCGGCCCAGGTCCTGCTCCACCGAAAGCTAGGGATCGCACTCGATCCGGAAGTTGCGGGGTCAATGGCCGGTACTGGCCTCCCTCCTCGGAAGAGCTATGTCCGTGGTCCGGCGGCTCCCCTTCTCTGTCCGAAAGGAAAACTTGATAACCCCGAAAGCACGGCCGGCCAGATCCACCCGGCCGTGCTTTTTCAAAATGCCCAGCAGAGACTCCATAGCCAGGCCGGTTACCAGATAATCCACCTCCTCAACCGGATATGCCCAAAACCTGCGGACATCTATCCTCCCGGTGTCCGGACAAAGGGAATGCCTCAGCCGATCCCGCACCGCGCCCCCCACCTCGTAGACCCGGCCTTCTGAGCTAAGGGCGCGGATTATGTCGGCAGGCAGATGCATGGCATCATTTTCATTCAAATTATTCACCAGCCTTACATGATATCATCCAGTTTCTGGGTCAAGGGATCGAAATTGAAGAATCTGGCCACCGACGGTACGAAAATCAGCACCAAAAAGGCCATGAAGGTAAGTATAAAGCACACACTCATAAGCGGACGCAAAGGGAAGATCTCGCCCAGCCACCCCCCCGCAGCAAAGGCAATCGGCGTCAGACTACCGGCCATGGTGCCCAGCAGTCCAAAGACCTTGCCCCGCATGTCCTGGGGCACGGTTATCTGCATCACCGCGCTGGTCAGGGCGTTGACCACCGCAATGGAAAGGCCTATCATAACGGCCATCACCGACATATATACCATGTTCAAATAGACCGGGAACACGGCCATGCAGGCTGCGCTCACCAGGGCCCCCAGATAAAAGGCCATGAACCTTTTTGAGGTGGGTATCTTTATGGTCGAGGCCAGCAGATAGCCCAAAAAAGAACCCCCGGTCAGAACTCCCATCACAATCCCGTATTTGCCTGGACCCAGGAAGGATGTTTTCTGAAACAGTGGCAGGATCAAAAAGAACCCGATATTGGCAAAAAAGTTCAATATTCCGAATATCAGGAAGGAGTACCTGAGCCCCTTGAATCTCTTGACGAACAGCAGCCCTCCCTTCATGTCCTGAAGGAAACTCAGCTTTTGGGATTGTCGCCTGACGGCCGGAATCCTCATGAACAGTATGGCCGCCGCCGAGAAGATGTAGGAAAATCCATCGAACAGGAACATCAGCGGGGCTTTCAGGGCCTGATACAGAAAGCCGCCCCCGGCCGTGCCGATGATGCTGGTTCCGTTGTAGGCCAGGCTGAACGCCGAGTTGGCCTGAACGATCTGTTCCGGAGGCACCAGGTCCGGGATGGCCGAGCTAACCGCCGGTCCGAAGAACGAACCACCGAGGCTGAGGACTATTCCGGCTGAGAAGACCATCCAGATCTCGAGATGCCCGGCCAGCGCCGCCAACCCCACCCCGGCCGAGGCCAAGCCCCGGATGACGTCCATGGCGATCAGCAGCGACCTGCGCTCGGAACGGTCCACCCACACCCCGGCGAAGGGTGAAATCAGCACCCGGGGCAAAATGGAGACGGCCATCAGGGTGCCCATCAGGCCGGTGGAGCCGGTTTTCTCCAGCACCCAGAACCCCAGGGCTATGGCGTAAAAATTATCGCCCAGGGATGATACCAGCTGTCCCTGCCATAGGAGGATGAAATTGCGGTTCCACAAAGAAGGCGTTTTCTGTTCCATCATCATCGCTTAACTTTTAGGCTCTTTATCATTCTTTGAAACACCTCTATATGCCATTGGTTCCGCTTGTCGTTGG
>CALGNM010000332.1 GCA_937958665.1 uncultured bacterium
GGCGACCACCGAGATCTACACTCTTTACCTACACGACGCTCTTCCGATCTGGGTGGACAAAATAACCCATGAAAGCCAGGAGAGAATGGAGGGCATATTTGACTCCGTGCAGGCCGGTATCATGGTGGTTGATAAAGAAACTCATGTAATATCATATGTAAACAAAGCGGCGGCATCGATGATTGGACTTCCCCCGCAGGAAATAATAAGCCATAAATGCCATAATTTCGCTTGCCCGGCCGATGTCGGTGCTTGCCCCATTATCGACCAGGGGCAGGAGGTCGATAATTCGGAGCGATGCCTTCTGACGATTGATGGCCGCTGTTTGCCTATAATCAAGACGGTGGTGAAAACCGAGTTGATGGGGCGCCCGGTATTGATAGAGAGCTTTGTGGATATATCTGACAGGATTAGGGTGGAAAAGGCGCTGCGAGAGCAAAAGGCTTTTATTGAGGAACTGATGGATAATATCCCCAACCCGGTGTTCTATAAGAATGCCAAGGGTACCTATCTAGGGTGCAACAAAGCTTTTGTCCGATTGCTGGGGCTGGACAAGGACAAGATAATTGGCAGAACGGTGTTCGATTTGACTAGCCCCGAAAAAGCGGGGAAATATCATCAGATGGACCAGGCGCTGTTAGAATCGGGTGGAGACCAAGTATATGAATATGTGGTGGAAAGCAAGGATGATGGCCCCCGCCATATGTTATTTAACAAGGCTGTATTCCATGACGCGGAAGGCCAGATTGCTGGGATTGTCGGCAGCATGGTTGACCTGACGGAACAATATCAAATACAGGCGGAACTTAAAAAACTAACGGTGGCTATCGAGCAGAGCCCTAGCATTATTGTAATTACCGACAAGCAGGGGCAAATTGAGTATGTAAACCCGATGTTCACCAAAACAACGGGTTACGACAAGGCCGAGGTGCTTGGCCAAAACCCCCGGTTGTTAAAATCTGGGGATACGTCTCAGAAGGTTTATAAGAATTTATGGGAGACCATCCAGGCCGGCGGGCAATGGAAGGGAGAGTTCCATAATCGGCGCAAGGACGGCAGCCTATATTGGGAGGAGGCTACCATAGGTCCAATTATGTATTCTGACGGAACGTTTGACCACTATTTGGCGGTTAAGACCGACATTACCGAACGAAAGCAATTCGAAACGATACAGCGATCGATTTACAAAATAAGCGAGATCGCCTCATCATCGGAGAGCCTCCCGGAATTGTATGCTGGGATACACATGGTTATAGACGAAATAATGAATACCTCGAATTTATATATAGCCTTGGTGAACCAAGAGACTAACTACTTAGAATTCCCGTATTTCGTTGACGAGAAAGATGCCAGACCTGCCCCCAGGCCCTTAGGAAAGGGATTGACAGAATATGTGATAAAAACAGGCGCACCATTGATAGCCCCACCCCTGGTGCAGAAAAATTTGTTTAGTGCCGGGATGGTAGAATTGGTGGGTACTCCCTCTATCGATTGGTTGGGAGTCCCCCTTAAGTCAGGGCATGCGGTGTTGGGCGCTTTGGTGGTTCAATCCTACAACCCCAAGGTTCGGTTCGGGATGCCCGAACTGACGATGCTAAATTATATTTCTGAGAACATTGCAATAGCCATACAGCGAAAATCGGCGGATGATGAAAGGAAACGGTTGTTGGCCGACTTACAGTCTTCACTAGCCAGCATAAAAACCCTAAAAGGATTGGTGCCTATATGCTCGTCCTGTAAAAAAATACGAAATGATTCAGGTTATTGGCAGCAAGTGGAAGAATATGTGGCCGAACATACTGATGCCGATTTTTCTCATGGATTGTGCGATGAATGCGCCCATAAACTTTATCCTCAATATTTCGGAAATAAAAAAAATAAAACAAAAGGCGACGATATCGGCTAATATCAATAGAAGGGGAGGAGGACAATATGCAAGAAAAAGGCAACGCAAAAATACTGGTGGTGGATGACGACTTCAACATCATCGATTTCTTTAAGTCTGTTTTGGAAGAACAGGGCTATGAAGTCCAAACTGCCGATAACGGGTTACGGGCGGTTGAAAAGGCACGAGTATATATGCCCGATGTAATCCTGCTTGATATTATCATGCCAGAAATGGATGGATATGAAGTTACCGAAGAACTGAAAGGAGACCCCAAGACAAGCAGCATACCCATTATCCTCGTTACAGGCATGGACGGATTAGAGGATAAAATCCGGGGCCTGGAATCCGGGGCTGATGATTTTCTTACAAAACCGTTCAACTTTGACGAATTGGTGGCGAGGGTTCGTTCATTAATCAGGTTAAAGCGGTTGCAGGAAGAACTGGCCGCCCTTCACGACAAATGCGGTGGAGTGCTTCGGACTGAGGCCGGCAGGCGGGAACCTAAAAGTAACATACTGATTGTTGAGGACGACGAGAGGATTTCAAGATTGATGACCAACGTGCTGAATACCGGAGGACATCAGACGATTTGTTTAGGTGATGGCGGCACGGCCAACCAGTATCTTTGCTCAAACGTTCCGGATCTGATCATCCTTGATCTGATGCTGCCGGTCATGGGAGGGATGGAACTATTGAAGAATATACGGGAGAATCCGGCAACCCGGGAGATCCCAGTGATTGTGGTGACTGCCTTAGATGACTTCAAAACTAAAATTAAGGGGCTATATATCGGAGCCGATGATTACCTGGTGAAACCGGTGAAATCATTGGAACTGCTGGCCAGGGTGAAGGCAAATCTCCGCAAATATCAGGTTAATAAAATGCTGCGCGATATGCTCCAATCAAGGGCTGAAAGTAATTAATAACCGCACAAACCTGGAAAAAACCAGATAACTGGGAGATAACAGGAATGTCGAACGAGCTGGTATTGGTGGTGGAAGACGAAGCCATAGTGGCCAGGGATATAGGCAAGCGGTTAGAAGGTCTGGGATACCGGGTAGCTGGATATGCCGACAACGCCGATCAAGCTATCGCGATAGCCGAGAAGAAGCAGCCAGACTTGGTGTTGATGGATATTGTTTTAAAGGGCAAGAAAGACGGGGTGATGGCTGCCGATATGATCCGGGGGGCTTTGGGAATACCTGTCATATACCTGACCGCCTATACCGACGAAACGACATTGGAGAGGGCCAAACAGACAGAACCTTTCGGTTATATCGTCAAACCTTTCAACGATCGCGAAATCAATGTGGCCATCCAGATGGCTCTATACCGGAGCACCATGGAGAAAAAAATATCCGAGCGTGAAGAAAGATACCGCGATCTTTTTGAAAACACCAGCGATATAATTGTAATGTTGGACGGTGAAGGAAGATTTAAATTTGTAAATCAGCGATTTTATAACATACTGGGCTATACCCCGGAAGAAGTTAATCAGTTAAAAATATTCGATGTTATTGATCCATGTTGTCTTGAACAATGCAAACATAACTTCCAAAAGATATTATTTGTTCAGCAATTGACGGTGGAAACCGTTTTTCGGACCAAACAGGGACAAAAATTGAACATGGAGGGCAACTGCAGCCGCTCTATGTCGCCCGGTAAACCAGACTGGGTGAGGGGCATCTTTCGGGATCTTACCGAACGCAAGAGGAGCGATTTGCTTAGAGAATCTTTGTATCAAATAGCAAACGAATCATACATGTGTAATAACCTTCAAGAGCTATATGCGAAAATTCACGCCGTAATAAGCCGGATGATAAATACAAACAATTTTTATATATCATTGTATGACAGAGAGACAGACCAGTTAGCCTTCCCATACTTTGTTGATGAGTACGACCAAACCCCATCTCCCAGAAAACTGAATCTGCTTCATCGCACCCGCGACCCGCTGATCCTGATGGGCGATCTCAACGACGGACCGATGGCCGTCACCACCCAGATCATCGCCGCTACCGGCACGATCGCCTACGACCGCAGCGCGCGCGACACGGCGCTGTTTCACGCCTACGACGTGCAAAGCGGCCAGGCGCTGCGCAAGATCGGAAGAGCGTCGTGTAGGGAAAGAGTGTAGATCCCGGGGGTCGCCG
>CALGNM010000333.1 GCA_937958665.1 uncultured bacterium
CCACCGAGATCTACACTCTTTCCCTACACGACGCTCTTCCGATCTAAAATATTACCCCGCCACCCGGTGTTTGGCTCTTGGCGAATGGGCTATTTCGACCACCGCTCATTGCGGGAGGTGGACCAGCCGATGGGGGCCTGCCTGCTGGTCCGCAGCACGGCCGCCCATGAGATCGGCCCCATGGACGATGGCAATTTCCCGATGTTCTTCAACGAGGTGGACTGGTGCCTGAGGCTGAAGCAGAGGGGCTGGACGATATTCTTCAACCCCCGGGCCCGGGCGGTCCACCGCCACGGGGCCAGCACCGCTCGGGACCGGGGCTCGATGATCGCCTCTTCCCATCAAAGCCTGGAGCGCTACCTGGACAAGAACTTCCCCCGACACCCCTCGGCCGGAGCGGCCAAACTGCTGTTAAAGTTGGCCCTGCCTATCCGGCGGTGGTGGGCGGCCCGAAAAGCGAAATGAAAAAGGCGGCAGTTTTCACCTGCCGCCTTTTAGGCCGGTCCCCTTGATCGGCCCTTGTTGGTACCCCTCATCTCCCGATCCACATCCCTCCGCTTAATGTCCTCCCGTCGGTCGTACTGCTTCTTGCCCCGGGCCAGGGCCAGGTCGATCTTGACCTTGCCCTTCTTGAAGTACAGGGACAGGGGGATCAAAGAGAAGCCTTTCTCCTTCTGCCGGTCGGACAGCTTGCGGATCTGCTCCCGGTGCAGCAACAGCTTGCGGGGGCGGACCGCCTCGGTGTTGAAGCGGTTGCCGTGGTCGTAGGGGGAGATATGCATGTTGAAGAGAAACAGCTCCCGCCCCTTGAACATGGCAAAGCTGTCCCGGAGGTTGGCCTGGCCCTGCCGGATCGACTTGACCTCGGTCCCCTTCAGCACTATCCCGGCCTCCAGACGGTCCAGAACCTCGTAGTCGTGCCGGGCCTTCTTATTTAATATATTCTCCACCATTACATATAATCTTGACAGCTATGGCCCATTTATATTATAATTATCTTTTGGACAGGCCGAGGTGGCGGAATTGGCAGACGCGCTAGGCTCAGGACTTAGTGTTCGCAAGGACATGGGGGTTCGACTCCCCCCCTCGGCACCATTTGGCAGATTAAAGCCGTGAACCCATAAAGTTCGCGGCTTTTCTCATTGGCCCTCCCCACCTGGCCCCTCCGGTTCATCCGGCAGGGCCGGGCCGGCCAGAAAACCCTCTATCAGCTCCCGGGCCTCCTTCTCCCGGTCCTCCAGTACCAGCACCCGGCCCCAGCGGGGGAAGAGCATCATGGCCACCCCGTCGTACATGGGAATCTGCTCCGACCGGACCACCGCCTCAATCTGGCGGTCGCCCAGCAGGGCCGAGACCGCCAGAGCCGACATCTGGTCGGGGGCCTCAAACACCGAGACCATTCGGGCCTGGAGCTGGGCCGGCCCCGGCTCCTCCCCGGCCAGCTCCTCCACCAGTTGGGCCTGGCAGTCGGCGCAGTTTTCATATCCCGGACGGTACTCGGTCCGGCAGCGGGGACAGAAGGGGGCCATGGCCGACTACTCCCCGCCCTCGGCCAGCTGGACCCGGTTCTTGCCGGAGTCCTTGACCCGGTACATGGCCTTGTCGGCCTGGGACAGCAGCTGGTCGGCCGTCCGGCCGTGATCGGGAAAGCTGGCGATCCCAATGCTGGCGGTGATCCGGCAGGACAAACCCTGCCCGGTCAAAAATGGCCCTCCCTCCAGGCTCTGCCTGATATGCTCGGCCAACTCCAACGCCTTCTGCGGCCCCTTGCGGGGCAGCACCACCACATACTCATCGCCCCCGTAGCGGGAGGCCATGTCCGGGGGCTGGACCAGCCGGGCGATCCGGTCGGCCACCTCCTTGAGAGCCAGCCCCCCCATCAGGTGACCGTAGCTGTCGTCCACCTGCTTCATGTGGTCCAGGTCGATGAAGATCAAGGAGAGGGGTTTGCCCTTGCGCTCCGACTCCTCCAGGGCCTTGGCCAGGAACAGGTCGCAGTGGCGGGAATTGTAGAGCCCGGTCAGATCGTCGGTGATTGCCAGCTGGCGGGCCTGCTCGTAGAGCCGGGCGTTCTCGATGGCGATGGCGGCGTGGTCGGTCAGGGTCTGCAGCAGGCCCAGGTCCTTCTGGTCGAAGGAGGCCCCGCCCAGCTTGTTGATGATCTCCACCACCCCGATCAGCCTGCCCCGGGACAGCAGGGGGGTGGCCATGATGCTCTTGGTGCGGAATCCGGTCCGCTGGTCCAAACCCTGGAAGAAGCGCTGGTCCTGGCTGGTGTCGGCTACGATCACCGGCTGGCGGTTTTGGGCCACCCAGCCGGCCACCCCCTGGCCCAGGGCCAGCCGCATCTCCCTCACCTGCTGGCCCTTCTCCCCCAGGGCCACCTCGAACACCAGCTCGCCGCTCTTCTCGTCCAGCATCAGAATCGACCAGGCCTCGGCCCGGATCAGCTCCTTGACCCGGTCCATCACGATCTTGAGCACTTCCTTGAGGTTCAGGGTGGAGTTCAGGGTCTTGGCGATGGCGTCGAAGGTGGACAGCTCCCGGACCTTGGCCTTGAGGTCGTCCAGCAGCTGCCGGTTCTGCTCCTGCAGCCGGCGGCGCTCCAGCCCCCGCTCCACGGCCAGCAGCAGCTCCTCGTGGCCGAAGGGCTTGTTGATGTAGTCGTAGAGCCCCTTCCTCAGCTGCTCCCGGGCATCCTTGGGCACCTTCTTGGACAGGGACAGCAGCACCGGCAGATCGGGCCGAGCCTGGCGGAGGTGCTTGATCAGCCACAAGTTTTTACGGCTGGCCAGCTCGGCATCCATCAGCACCAGGTCCACCGTCTCCTGCTTGATGGTCTGGGCGGTCTGCTTGACGTCGGCCGCCAGGAGGGCCCGGTGGCCCCGGCTTCCCAGGACATGGACCAAGGTCAGGGCCAGCAGCCGGTCCTCGTCCACGATCAGTATCTGGGCCATCGGCTAATCCCCCTTCTCCCTGAACTGCAGCTCATACAGGTATTTGATCTCGGCCTTGATCTGGGCATCCCGCATCCGGCCGTCCTCCTGCAGCCTGATCTCCCGGTCCCCGGCATCCATCCGGATCCCGGCCTCCCGGGATGGCCCGGTCAGCCCCAGAATCTGGAAGCCGGCCCGCCGCACCAGGCAGTTGGGCCCGGGCAGAAAATAGCTGCCCTCGGCGGCCGGCAGCCCGCAGGCCCGCATCCCCTCCCTCAAGCGCCCCTCCCACTGCTCGGCCGGCAGGTTGCGCGACTGCCACAGCTGCTCCAGGGCCGGGGAGGAGAAGCGTTCGGTATTGAGCACCAAAGCGGCGAAGGAGCCGTGGTCCAGAAAGACCGCCGAACGGGAGACATCCCGGGCGGTGGACAGCTGCAAGGCCTGGTTGACGGCCTCCCCGCACAGATCGGTGTCCCCGCAGGGGTTGACCGCCAGGTTGAGGTCCATTCCCGGCTGGCCGGCCGAGATGCCCACCCCCACCCGGAACAGGGCCTTGAAGGCCGGGGGCAGCAGGGTGTAGTTTATCCCCTCGTAGAGCACGTCCCCCGACTCCGGAAACCACTCCCGGTAGCGGCTGAAGTTCTCCTGGATGAACTTCTCCGAGACCCGCAGCATCTCCCCGGCGCATTCCACCGCCTGCCGGACGGAATCGGCCGCCGGGACCGGCTTGTGCTCCAGCCCGGTGCTGATGGAGTGCCGGATCCGGACCCCCTTGCCGGTGGTGATCTCCTTGTAGCATTTCTCGTAGGTCTCGGGGGCGTTCTCGCCAAACCAAGCCAGCCCGCTGTCCCCGCTGTCCCGGACCAAAAAGCCCCCATGCTGCCTGACGGCCTGGGCCAGCTGGACCCCCAGCCGGTTTCGGATCTCCCGCTCCTGGTCGGCGTTGTGCAGCTTGGTCCCCAGCAGGTCGCTGCCCCTGATGTTATAGGCCAGCACCGCCACCGTCCGGCCGTGGTTGCGGGCCAGCAGGTCGCGCAGCTCCGATTCCTGCTGGGCCCCCAGCCCGGTCCCGGACAGGGCCGACCCCTGGGCGGCCAGGGTGTAGCAGCGGCCGTTCGGCCTCAGCCGCTCCGACAGGTAAAGCAGCTCGTCGCACAGCTCCTGCTGCCGCAGGAGCGGCGGGGATTTTAGCATCTGGGGGGGCCAGAGCTTGACCAGGGAGGCCAGCCGGCGGCTATTGAGCTGCGTCAGGAAGACTTGATTCAGGAAGCGGCCGTAATTCTCCATCAGCCGCTCCACATGATAGGCCCGGCTGCCGCCCTTTTCCTCCACCAGCCCGGCCAGGGCCCGGGCGTCGGCCTGGCTCTGCTCGGCCGGCTTTCCCTTGCCGGAAGCCTGCTCCAGCCCCTGCCTGATCAGCTCCATCAGGGGCCGGCCCAAACCCTTGACCAGCCCCTCCCAGTCACCCTTGATGGACTGCTCCAGCTGCCGGTATAGCCTGAGGTGCCGCTGCAGGTCGGTGGCCACCTCGGAGGTCCCCGACACCAGCAGGGCTCCGAAGTCGGACGGCGGCATCCGCTGCAGGGCCTGGCAGCGCTCGATGGATGACTGCAGGTTGCGCTCCTTGCGCTCCAGATCCTGCAGGTACCACAGCTGGCCGGTCAGGTTGCGCTGGAATTGCATCAGACTGTCGGTAAGCTTGGCCGAAAGGCTGGTCAGGTTTTCCGAGTACAGCTTGGCGTCGGCCGCCTTGGACATGTCGGTGTTGTTCTGGATCACCATCTCCTGGGTCTGTTTCTTGACCCGGGCGATGAACTTCCGCAGCTCGGCCAGCTCCTGGTTCAGCTTGACCTCCAGTTCGGCCGCCCGCCGCACCACCACCTTCTGCAGCTCTCGGGCCGCCAGCTCGGTGGCCTGGGTCAGGGCACCGGTGACCAGGCCGGTGATCTCCTCGGGCTTGGCAAAGGTTTGGCGGTCCAGCTTCTCCCACAGGGCCTCCTCATCGGCCTTGAGCTGCTCGGTGTACAAGAGGGGGAACAGTCCGGAGACCAGGCCCACCGTCAGATTGTCATCCCACAGCAGGGGGGCGAAGCTCTTGGCCTGGGGGGCTTCCAGGTCGAAATTGGGCGGGGTGCCGATGTCCAAGAGCAGCTCGAAGATCTCGGCCTCCCGGGACTGCTGGCCCAAAAGCTTCTCCCTAATGGGGCGCAGCAGCTCGGACAGCTCCCGGCTGTAGCGCTGGTTGACCTGGTGCTCCTTGAGCCGGGCCTCTTCCGGTTGCCGTTCCCACCAGGCCAGGGCGGCCTCCTGCATCAACTGGCGATAGGCCAGCTCGAACACCAGGGCCGACTCCCGACGGGCGGCCACGAAGTTGTGGTAGATCTCCTCCACCGTCCCGTAGTAGATGCTCTGCCCGAACTCCCGCCACCGGTCCCAGGCCCGCTGGTTGGGCTGGCCCTCAACCTCGAACAGGCAGCACTCTAAAAGCATCTGGGCCGCCTGGCCGTGGAACTCCCGGGTGCCCTCCGGCAGCTCAACGTAAACCAGCCCCGGGCCCTTGGGGTCCCCGAACACGGCCAGGACCTCGGCTCCCAACCTTCTTTCCTTGAGGAAAACCGCCACCTGCTCCACCTTCTCCCGTGCCTCGGCCGGCTGGCTCAGCTGCTCGTCCACCCGGCCCAGATAGCGCCCGCCGGCCTTGACCGCCTGCTCGAACTGGGATATCTTCAGCCCAAAGTCGGACATCAGGCCAGGTCCTCCCATCCGGCCAGCACCTCCTTGATATCCGCCGCCAGCTTGGCCACCACCGCCACCATGAACTTTTCGGCCTTCTTGGCGTCGAACTTGGGATAGCCCTCCCCCGGACGGTTGAGGATCATGCTGCGGTAGAAGGGATACATGGAGATCCCGGGAAAGCGGCGGCCCACCTCGCCCCGGCTATAGTCGGCCGGACAGACCAGGGAATTGTCCACCGCCATCAGGGCGGCCAACTCGTCGGCCCCGGCGTGGCCGCTGCCTCCGAAATACTGTTGGGCCAGATCGCCGGCGGCCTCCCACCAATCCACCGCCATCCAGCCAACCCGCTTGTGTCGCCACAGCTCGGCCCCCAGTCCTTTCAGACTGTCGGTGTTGCCGCCGTGCCCGTTCATGACGATTATCCTCCGGAAGCCGGCCTCGGCCAGGCTGAAGGCCACCTCCCGCACATAGGCCCGCAAAGTCTCCGGGCTGACCGACAGCGATCCGGGATAGGGCAGCAGGGTGTTGGTGAACCCGTAGTTGACGGCCGGGGCAGATCGGAAGAGCGTCGTGTAGGGAAAGAGTGTAGATCTCGGTGG
>CALGNM010000334.1 GCA_937958665.1 uncultured bacterium
AAGGAGGACGACCGCACCCGGCACATAGGCACGATCAACGCCAACACCGAGCCGGTGTTCTTCACCTACCCGGCGGTCCCGGCCATCGATTCGCTGATCAATGAATGGATCAAGAAAACCCCGGAATACGACTTCGCCTCTGACGACGGGGTCAAGCATACCCTGTGGGTCTGCGATGACGATCAGGTGATCGGAGCCCTCAAATCAGAGTTCATCAAGCTTAAATACATGTACGTGGCCGACGGCCACCACCGGAGCGCGGCCGCCTGGCGCATCTGGAAGGAGCGTAAGGCTAAGAATCCCAAGCACACCGGGAACGAGGAATATAATTTCTTTCTGACTGTGATCTTTCCCGACAACCAGATGAACATCATGGCCTACAACCGGGTGGTCAAGGACCTCAACGGTAATTCCAGGGAAGAGTACCTGAAGAAGATCTCCGAAAAGTTCACCGTGACCGAGAACGCCCCGGACCTGCCCGGCATCAATCTTAAATTCTCCATGTATCTGGACGGCCAGTGGTACCTATTGACCGCCAAGGACGGCAGCTACGACCAGAAAGACCCGGTAAAAAGGCTGGACGCCTCGATCCTGCAGGACAATCTGTTGCAGCCGATCCTGGGCATAGAGAATCCCCGCACCGACAAGCGCATCAACTTCGTGGGAGGGATCCGCGGCACCAGGGAGCTGGTAAAGCTGGTGGATTCCGGTAAGTATGCGGTGGCCTTCTCACTGCATCCGGTCGACATCAAGCAACTGATCAGCGTGGCCGACTCCGGGCAGGTGATGCCGCCCAAAAGCACCTGGTTCGAGCCCAAGCTTAGGAGCGGCCTGTTTGTGCACCAATACGACTGACCTATGGGAGAAGTTCCGACCCCCGGCCGGAGCTTCTTGGTTTAGAAATCTTGCCCCGGCAATAAACAACCATAATTTGACGAGAGACCTGACATGTGCGGAGTCTGCGGAGTCTATAACAGCAAAAAAGCATCGGAGATGCTGTATCTGGGGATTTTCGCCCTGCAGCACCGCGGGCAGGACAACGCCGGGATGGCGGCCTGGGACGGGCGGGAGGTGCGGATCCACAAGGACAAGGGGCTGGTTTTCGACATTTTCAAACCGGAGGTGCTGGCCTCATTGCCGGGCCGGGTAGCCATCGGCCATACCCGCTATCCCACCGCCGGGGACAGTTCGGTGGTCAACGCCCAGCCCCACTTTGCCGACACCAAGGACGGCCGGATGGTTATAGTCTCCAACGGCGACGTCACCAACATGCTGGAGCAGACCCGCTTCCTGAAATCGCGGGGTTTCACCCCCTACGGATCCAACGATGCCGAGGTGATCGTGGCCTCGGTGGCCTGCTATTACGAGGAGACCGGCGACATGGCCCGGGCCATCGAGATGACCATGGACGCGGTGCAGGGCAGCTATTCGGCCATTCTGCTGTTCCGGGGAGACCTCTATGTCTTTCGCGACCCGCTGGGGATACGGCCCCTGTCCATGGGCTCGGCCGGCGACACCCTGTTCTTCGCCTCCGAGAGCTGCGCCATCGAAACCATGGGAGGGGCCTGCCAGAGGGATGTCCTGCCGGGCGAGCTGCTGATGGTCAGGGGAGGCCAGGTCGAAAGCCGCCGGCTCAGGGAGAAGCCCCATTTCCGGCACTGCGTCTTCGAGCACATCTACTTCTCCCGGCCGGACAGCGAGGTGTTCGGGGAGAGCGTGGCCCGAAAACGATTCATGTTCGGCCAAAGGCTGGCCGAGGAGAGCCAGCACCAATCGGAGTTCGTGATGCCGGTGCCCGACTCGTCCAACAATGCCGCTTTAGGCTACGCCGACCGGGCGGGGATGCCATTCAAGCTGGCCCTGATCCGCAGCCATTACATCGGCCGGACCTTCATCGGCTCCTCCCAGGCCATCCGGGACTTTGCGGTCAAGCTCAAGTTCAACCCGGTCAAAAGCCTGATACAGGGGCGAAAGGTAGGGGTGGTGGACGACTCCATCGTGCGGGGGACCACCTCCCGCAAGCTGATGCAGTTCATCCGGGAGGCCGGGGCCGCCCAGATCCACTTCCGGATCGCCTCGCCGCCCATAAAATACCCCTGCTATTACGGGGTGGACACCCCCCGGATCAGCGAGCTGATCGCCTCCTCCCAGACGGTGGAGCAGATCAGGCAGTTCGTGGGGGTGGACAGCCTGAACTACCTGTCGCTGGAGGGCCTCAAATCATGTTTGAACCGTCCGGAGATCGGAAGAGCACAAGTCTGAACACCAGTCACCGACTACGATCTCGTATGCAGTCTACTGCTTGAAAAAAAAAAGATATTTGGGCGGTCGGGTACCGCCGCGAGCAGTTCGGCGATGACGTAACGCCAGTGCAAAACTGTAGTG
>CALGNM010000335.1 GCA_937958665.1 uncultured bacterium
GAGATCGTATTCGGTGACTGGAGTTCAGACGTGTGCTCTTCCGATCTACAAGTTGACCAAATATGATAATGGCGATTCCGCATATCAACGACAATATCGCACCACGTGATATTATTAAAAATGAAAGAACCAGTGCTGTAGTAATGATCGCATAGTTAAGGCTAGAAATTACCCGTCTTTTATCCCAAATGTTTCTGGTTGTGTAAATACATAATGCCAGGAATGCCAATAACCCTGCCAATCTATTACTAGGGGTATTTAACACTTCAATATTGTGAAAGCCCATTATATCCAATCCCAAAGAGACGTTTAATTGCATTTTTTCAATCATCACAAAAAATGTCGACAAAGACAGTATGACAGCCAACAAAGGGAATCCCTTTTGTAACACATGGGTTAGATTAACTTTACATTCCCTTGAATTCAACAACACAATGAGTAAAATTGGCGTAATCACCAACTGGATTGTACCCAAAAGCCCAGCCTTTATGTTTGTCCATTTCCCAACAGTCATCATTGCAAGTGCCAACAATGATATCAATAGTATAGCAGCAGGTTTTGAATAGAAATGCAACTTATGCTCAATAATAACTCTTATGAGGATAATCCCTGAATATAATAAAAGGACAAAATGGCCAAAAGACAATCCCGCCTTGAATGGGATGACAGAACCGACAAGAATAACAATTACAAGGTATGTCTGGTTGTATAGAACAAGCCCAGCTGTAGCAATGAATATAAATACAGCTAGGATTGTGTATACAAACGCGAATTGCTCCAGTGAATATAAGGTAATAATAGCTACACCCAATATGGGTATAGCATACCTGAATATTTTATTGATACCTATCACGTGGGAATATTAATGTCGGCGCATAAGTTCCATAATATCTTTTATAATACCTCGTTCGCCAGATTCACTCCACCATGTATTGAATATCACAAGTGATACACCTACCATAATACCCACCAAAACACCCAGTAAAACAATAAAGCTCCTCTTGGGCCAGCTCTTCTTCCAGGGCGGGGTGGCCCTCTCTAAAAACTGAACCTTGGGGGTGTCCTTGGCCTCCAGGATCTTGGCGTGCTCCAGCTGCTCCACCAGCAGGGCGTACACCTCCTGGTGAATCTTGACCTCCCTCATCCTCCGGGTCAGCTCGGTGCCCACTTCCGGAGCCTGGGCGAAGGGCACGAAAAGGTTCCGGTCCCGGCTGCCGCTCATCAGCCGGTTCAGCTGCTGCTCGGCTTTCTCGATCTCGGTCGACAGGGTTTTAACCTGGGCATTATCGCTGGAGCTGTATGATTTCAGGGCCTCCAGTTCTATCCGCTTGGCCATGATATCGGCCTCGATGCCGGCCGACAGCTCGATCAAAGCCTTCATCTCGTCGGTGATGGAGACGGTGCGGTAGCGCTTCTGGAAGGCCTTGAGGGAATCCTCCACCTCCCTCAGCAGGGCCGCCTCCTGAACCACCCGGTTCTCGATGAATTCCCGGGCCCGCCGCCCCTGCGACATGTTGAGGCTGGCGTAGACCTCGTTCAGAACATCGCCGTATCGGTTGGCGATCTCCGCCGCCTTGTCGGAGATCGGAAGAGCACACGTCTGAACTCCAGTCACCGAATACGATC
>CALGNM010000336.1 GCA_937958665.1 uncultured bacterium
GACCACCGAGATCTACACTCTTTCCCTACACGACGCTCTTCCGATCTGTGCACTATCTCTGCATCGGCCGCTCCATGAGGAATTGGGCGGAGGATGAACAGCTGATCGGTTTCACCCGCGACTGGTTCCGCCTGGAGGGGGTGGCCATTGACGCGGGCGGCGAACTGTCGGTGGAGGCGGCCTACAGCCGGGCCGAGAAGCGGCTCAAGATCAACGGCGAGCTGCAGCAGCGGCTGTCCGACCTGATCGGACGGCTGCCGGTGGTCAGCCTGTCCCAGGAGGACGACGACCTCTGCAAGTCCGGGCCCGGGGTGCGCCGCCGTTTCCTGGATCTGTCCATCTCCCAGTTGTCCCGGTCCTATTTGGCCGACCTTCAGGAGTATGGCCGGATTCTACGGCAGCGCAACCACCTGCTGTTTGCCATCAAGGAGGGCCGGAGCAGCGCCACCTCGCTGGAGGCCTGGAACCAGCAGCTGATGGATTGCGGGATGAAGCTGGTCCGCAAGCGGATTGAGGTGATCGAGGACCTCAAAGAGCTGGCCGGGGGACTCTATCAGGACATCTCCGGGGGCCGGGACCGCCTGGGGCTGAAATATCATTTCTCCTTCCGGCTGGAGCCGGGCCAGCCGCCCGAGGAGGCCTTCGCAGCAGCGGTCCGCAGCGGCTTCGAGTTCGAACGCAAACGGGGGACCAGCATGTTCGGGCCCCACCGGGATGACCTGGAGATCTCGCTGGGCGGGAACCGCATCCGGCAGTTCGGCTCCCAGGGCCAGCAGCGGACCGCGGCCATCGCCCTGAAGCTGGCGGTGGCCCGGCTGCTGGCCGACCGGCTGGCCGAGAAGCCGGTGCTGCTGCTGGACGAGATCTTCGCCGAGCTGGACGGCCATCGCTCCCAGCAGCTGGTCGAAGCGTTGGACCCCGGGTGCCAGGTGTTCATCGCCTCGGCCCACGAGAACCAGGCCACCCGGCAGGAAGGCTTCCGGCGCTTCCGGATAGAGGAGGGGAGGATCGCCCCGGAATGACCAGCCGCCTTGGCTCCCCCAAATCGGGTCCGGCCCGGGCGGCCGGCAACCAGCGGCCGGGACGCCGGATGATACTGGCCACCCTGTGTTACCTGCGCCAAAGGGGGCGGACCCTGATGATCCACCGGGTCAAGCGGCCGGGGGACATGCATTACGGCAAGTGGAACGGGCTGGGCGGCAAGCTGCATCCCGGAGAGAGCCCGGAGGAATGCGTGATCCGCGAGGTACGCGAGGAGAGCGGCCTGCTGATAAGCCGCCCGGCCCTCAAGGGGGTGCTGACCTTCCCCTCCTTCAACCGCGGTGACGACTGGTACGTTTTCGTCTTCACTGCCTCGCAGTTCCGGGGCCAGCTGGCCGAGTCGGCCGAGGGGCACCTGCAATGGGTGGATAATCGGGAGCTTTTGAAGCTGGAGCTGTGGGAGGGGGACCGCATCTTCCTGCCCTGGCTTGACAGAAGGAAATTATTCTCGGCCAAGTTCAACTACCGGCAGGGGAGGCTGGCCGGGCATTCGGTCAGCTTCTACTGAAAGAAACCCTATGAAGAAGATGGACCGGGCGGGCAACATTCTGGAGCGGGTGCTGAAGTCTTTGGAGCTGGGCCAGAAAATGGATGAGGTCCGGGCCCTGTCGGTTTGGCCGGAGGCGGCCGGGCCCAGGGTGGCGGCCAACACCCGGGCAGTGTCGGTGATCCGGGGCCGGATGCTGGTGGAGACCAAAAGCCCGATCTGGGCCCAGGAGTGCCTGCTGCTGAAGGAGCGGATCAGGGAGAAGCTGAACCGACTGGTGGGGTCCGAGGCCGTCAAGGATATCACCTTCAAGGTCGGTTCCTTCCCCGAGAGCGGGATGAATCAAAAACCGGATACCAAATAAAGGAGGGCTATGACCGCCAGGGAGAGCTATTCCAGCGAGAAGATAACCGTCCTCAAGGGATTGGAGGCGGTCCGCAAGCGGCCGGCCATGTACATCGGGGACACCACCAGCCGGGGCCTGCACCATCTGGTGTTCGAGGTGGTGGACAACTCGGTGGACGAGGCCCTGGCCGGGTTCTGCACCCGGATCCAGGTGACCATCCACCAGGACAACTCCATCACGGTGGTCGACGACGGCCGGGGCTTCCCGGTGGATATCCATCCCACCGAGAGGAAGCCGGGGGTGGAGGTGGCCCTGACCGTGCTCCACGCCGGGGGCAAGTTCGACAACAAGTCCTACACCATCTCCGGGGGCCTGCACGGAGTGGGGGTCAGCGTGGTCAATGCCCTTTCGGAGTGGCTGGAGGTGGAGGTGCAGCGGGACGGCAAGGTCCACCACCAGCGCTATGAGCGGGGGGTCACCAAGACCGAGCTTAAGGTGACCGGTAAGACCTCCAAAACCGGCTCCACCGTCAGCTTCCTGCCCGACAAGGAGATTTTCAAGACCACCACCTTCGTCTTCGACACCCTGGCCGGGCGCTTGAGGGAGCTGGCCTTCCTCAACAAGGGGCTGTCCATCGACCTGACCGACGAGCGGAGCGGCAAGAGCCACAACTTCAAGTACGACGGGGGCATCGTCTCCTTCGTCAAGTTTTTGGACGAGAACAAGACCCCGCTCCACAAGCCGATCTACGTGGCCAAGGAGGGCGACGGCATCCAGCTGGAGGTGGCCCTGCAGTACAACGACTCCTTCGACGACAACATCTTCTCCTTCTGCAACAACATCAACACCGTGGAGGGCGGCACCCATTTGATCGGCTTCAAGTCGGCCCTGACCCGGGTGATCAACGACTACGTCAAGCGCAACAACCTGCTGAAGAAGGAGGAGTTCACCCTGTCGGGCGACGATGTCCGGGAGGGCCTGACCGCGGTGGTGTCGGTCAAGGTGCGCCAGCCCCAGTTCGAGGGCCAGACCAAGACCAAGCTGGGCAACTCCGAGGTCAAGGGGATCGTGGAGTCATTGGTGGGGGCCGAGCTGGCCACCTTCTTCGAGGAGAACTCCTCGGTGGCCAACAAGATCTGCGAGAAGGGGATCCTGTCGGCCCGCTCCCGGGCGGCGGCCCGCAAGGCCCGGGACCTGGTGCGCCGCAAGAACGCCCTGGAGTCCTCCGGGTTGCCCGGCAGATCGGAAGAGCGTCGTGTAGGGAAAGAGTGTAGATGTCGGTGGGCGGCGGAT
>CALGNM010000337.1 GCA_937958665.1 uncultured bacterium
CACCGAGATCTACACTCTTTCCCTACACGACGCTCTTCCGATCTATCTGATTTGCAACGGGAGGTTATAGGACCCAGCCCAGCCCTCTCAAAATGCTTTAGGATAGAAAACAACAAAACCCTCCGCATTGGAGGGGAACAGAGTGAACGGTCTCTGAAACTATCGGATCTTATTTGTCTTCCCCCTCATCATCCGCCCGGGGATGTGACTGCTGGTAGACCTTCTTCAGCCGATCAGTGGTGATATGGGTATATATCTGGGTGGTGGACAGGTTGGCGTGGCCCAAAAGCTCCTTGACCGCCTTCAGGTCGGCCCCCCGGTCCAACAAATGGGTGGCAAAGGAGTGCCTTAAGACATGGGGACTGGCCTTGCCCCCGTAATGGGCCGAACGGATGCGAGCCAGAACGATCCTCTGTAGTTGCCTTCGGTTGAGGGCCTTCCCACGCGCTCCCAGGAATACTGTTTCCTGATTTTCCCGCCCGGCAATATATTTTTGCAAAGCAGTTATGGATTCATGCGTAAGCGGAACGATCCTTTGTTTGCTGCCCTTGCCGGTCACCTTGACCTGTCCGCCGGAGAGGTCCAGGTCCCCGACCTTAAGGCCCAGCAGCTCAGACGAACGCAATCCGCTGCCGTAAAGCAACTCCATGATGGCATTGTTGCGGATCAGCTCTCCCGGCTTCCCCTGATCGGTTTGAACGGCCTGCTCTGCCTGCTGTTCGGAAAGGAAAGCTGGCAGCTTCTTCTCCAGCTTGGGCGAACGCAAGCCCAGGGTGGGATTGGTCGAGATAACCCCCTCCCGGGTGCAGTACTTCAGATAAGACTTGATGGCCGACAGCTTGCGGGCCGCCGAGCGCTTGTCTAGGCCCTGCCGCTGGATGGCCCCCAGGTAACTGCGTATGGAGTTGCGATCAACCCTGGCCGGATCGTCATGCTTGAGGAAGGCAAAGAATTGGCCCAGGTCCCGCCGATAAGCCTGAATGGTGTTGTCGGCCAGGTTGCGCTGGACCTTTAAGTATGATATGAATTTATCTAAGGACATGGTTCATAAATTTGGCGTTCTTTGCGTCTTTGCGGTTCAATTATCTATCTTCTCCATCGCCGCAAATCTCACCACCCGGTTCCGCCCGCCCTTCTTGGCGGCATACAGCGCCTCATCGGCTGCCTTGATCAGCTCGGCTTTCCTTTTGGCGTCCTGGGGATAGGCGGCCACCCCCAGGCTGATGGTCACTGGCAGTTCCCCGGCCGAAGTCATGAATTTCTCCCCCTCGATGGCCAGGCGCACCTGTTCGGCGGCTTGGGCGGCCTCCCGGTCATTCTTGCCGGACCAGACCGCCACGAACTCCTCCCCCCCGTAGCGGGCCATGAAATCGAACGAGGATACGGCCTTCCTCAGCCGGGCGGCCACCTCCTTGAGCACCGCATCGCCGACGGGATGCCCGTAATTGTCGTTCAGCTTTTTGAAGAAATCGATGTCGAACAGGGCTATCCCCACCGGACTGCCGCCCGCTTTTGCCAGCCTTTCGTCCAGATATTCCTGGAATCGGCGGTGGTTGGCCAGTCCGGTCAGCCCGTCCCGGATGGCCAGCGTCTCCTTCTCCTCATACATGGCGGCGCTCTTCAGGGCCAGGGAGAATTGACCGGCGATGATGTGGATGGTGTCCCGGTCGGCCTCAAAGGCCTTGGGCTGGCGGCTCTCCAGCACCAGCACGTAATGACAGGCATCTTCGTAAAGCAGCGGGGCCGCCAGCACCGAGCGGAAGCCGTGGTCGGGGCGCTCCTCGGCCGAATAGCGGCAAATCGATACCGCCCGGCGGTAGTAATCGTCCACCGACCGCCATTCCTTCAGCTTCAATGCCTGCTCCGCCAGAGAGCCGCTCAGGCCGATCTCCGTGCCCGGAGCCGGGTATCCGGCGCTGGCCGGATCGGACAGCAGAACCCTGGCCCGGCCCGGCTCCGGCAGCACCTCCAGCAACACCAGGTGGTCGCAGGGCACCAGCTGGGGGACCAGTTCCTGTATTATCTTTATCACGTCATTCACCCGCAGGCGGGAGGCCATCAGCTCCAGGCGGCTGTTCCACTGCTGCAGCCGGTCCTTCTCCAGGCCCAGGGCTGAGTGGCTTTGGTGGAAATGAATCAGGCGGGCCGCCTCCTCGGCGAAGCCGCTCAACAGGATCTTGTCGTTCTCATTGAAGGCGTTGGGTTGGTCGCTGTCCGATACCAGGGCCCCGATCACCTCGTTCTCCTGTATGATGGGGACCGCCAGCACCGAACGCACCGGCTGGGATTTGCGGTAATAGCCCAGGTCCCGGGAGTCCCGGTCGAAGCTGGCGTAGAGCAGGCCCTGCCTCTCCCGGGCCACCCAGCCCAGCAGGCTGGTCCCGATGTCCAGCGAGACTCCCTTGATGATCTCGGCGTTGTAGCTCCGACAAGCCCTCATCTTAAGGATCCCGGCAGGCTGGTCGGCCCGGAAACAGGCAACGGTGTTGGCTTTCATGGCCCCCTGGATCAGCCCGCACAGCGCGGCCAGGTCATCCTCCAGGCTCTTTTGCTCAGGGATATTCTCGTCATAGACCGAGTCCGGCAGGACTGCCGCCGGGAGGGAGCGTCCCCGCCGGGACCAGGACAGACCGGCCAGGTAGATGAACCCCATCAGGGCCAACATGATCAGGCCGGCCGGCAGTTCCTGACTCCAGCGGCCGCCCCAAAGGCTGGAACCCGCCTCGATCATGGCAACCATGACCAGCGGCACCGGCCGCCACCGGCCGGCCCGAAACGCCGCGAACATTATCAGCAGGCCGTAAAGCATGGCCAGGGGGGAGCCAATGCCACCGGTAAGCTGGACCGCCAGGCCGGTCAGCACGGTAAGCAACAGGACCTGGTAGAGCCGCCAAGTCCCCCTCCGCTCGGTCCGCCAATACCTGAAGGCCAGGAACCCGTACCAAGCCAGCAGGGACAATACCAAGGCCGTCTTGGCCAGCCCCAGGAAGCCCTTAATGGTAAAATCCGGGCGGTATAAGTATCCCGCCGTCAGGCCCACCATCAGGACCAGCGACAGGAGCACCAGTATAATCTTGATGGGATTGGTCTTCTTCAGACTGGACATCTCTTCATCCGTTCATGTTTCAGGCTATCCACCACAGCCAGATCAGCGAAGCCAGCCCGGCTGCCCAGCAGTAGTAGGCAAAATACTGCAGTTTGGAGCGCCTGACCAGCCTTAGCAGGATTTTGATGGCCAAAAATCCGGACGCCGCCGCCGCCAGTCCCCCGGCCAAAATGCTGGCCAGCTCGCCGGACGGCAGACCCTGCAGGGAGACCTTCCTGAATTCCAACAGCCCGGCTCCCAGTATCACCGGAATGGACAGCAGGAAGGAGAACTCGGCGGCCCTCTCCTGGTCAACCCCGGCGTAGATGCCGGCCGCAATGGTGCTGCCGGAGCGGGAGATGCCAGATCGGAAGAGCGTCGTGTAGGGAAAGAGTGTAGAACTCGGCGGTCGCCG
>CALGNM010000338.1 GCA_937958665.1 uncultured bacterium
GATACGGCGACCACCGAGATCTACACTTTCCCTACACGACGCTCTTCCGATCTAATAACATCCCACACAGTTGACAGTAGGTCGTCGCGTCCCCCAAAACCTGGGGGACATCTCCATGCGACTTACTAACGCTTGGCTATTGCAAGCGGCCTGTTGTCAATTTTTATTTGCCCGGTAAATGACATTCGGGGGTCGTCCAATTGGTAGGACACCAGCCTTTGGAGCTGAGAACCGGGGTTCGAGTCCCTGCCCCCGAGCCACAAAAGTTATCTCCAGCTGAAATTATTCCGGTTATAACAATCAAATTATTGCAGTCTATTAACGTATTGTCATTGCAATACATTAGAAAAGGTTTATAAAGTGAACGGTGAACTGAAAGTATTTTCCGGTTCGGCTAACCCCGACCTTTCGGTAGAGATCTGCCGGGAGTTGGGCCAGGCGATGGGTGAATGCACCTTGGGCAGATTTTCCGATGGCGAAATCAGGGTTCAACTGAATGAGAACGTCCGGGGGGCAGATGTGTTCATCATCCAGCCTACTTTCATGCCATCAGACAACTTGATGGAACTTCTGATACTTATGGACGCCGCCCGCCGGGCCTCGGCCAAACGGATCACCGCTGTCATCCCCTACTTTGGCTATGCCCGCCAGGAGAGAAAGGACATGCCCCGGGTGCCCATCTCGGCCAAATTGGTGGCCAACCTGATAACGGTGGCCGGAGCACACCGGGTATTGGCCCTGGATATGCATACCGAAGCCATCCAAGGGTTCTTTGACATACCGGTAGACCACCTCTACGCCTCCCCGGTACTGATCAAGCACTTCCAGCAACAGGGGGTTCAGGACTATGTGGTGGTCTCCCCCGATACCGGGGGTGTCAACCGGGCCCGGGCTTTCGCTAAACGGCTGGGCGACCTGCCGCTGGCCTTCATCGACAAGCGCCGGCCGGGGCCCAATCGGATTGAGGTGCTCAACATCATCGGAGAGGTGGCCGACAAGAACTGCCTGATAGTGGATGATGTCATGGACACCGCCCGAACCATCTGCGAAGATCGGAAGAGCGTCGTGTAGGGAAAGAGTGTAGATCTCGGTGG
>CALGNM010000339.1 GCA_937958665.1 uncultured bacterium
AGATCGTATTCGGTGACTGGAGTTCAGACGTGTGCTCTTCCGATCTATGCTCGTGTAAACGAGCATCCAGGACCGAGGGGTATGTGGATCCCCCTTTTCAGGGGGATGACTAGGGGGGGCGGCAATGTCATGCTCGTGTAAACGAGCATCCAGGACCGAGGGGGTTGTGGATTCCCGTTTTCAGGGGAATGACAAGGGCAGTTGTCATAGACGAGCATCCAGGACTAGGGGGTATGGTTCCCCCTTTTCAGGGGGATGACAGAGGGGGCCAGCATGTCATGCTCGTGTAAACGAGCATCCAGGACTAGGGGGCGTAGATCACCCTTTCCAAGCGGATGACAAATTGGGCAGGGAGGACAAGTGGAAGCGAGCAACCATCCTTACCGATTTTTGACCACCTAAAAATCTTATGAAAGACTATTGCGTTTACATAATGACCAACAAGAAAAACGGAACCTTGTATATTGGTGTTACAAACGATGTTATCCGCCGGGTAGGCGAACATAAACGGGGCAAGATCGAAGGTTTCACCCAAAAATATGGCCTTAATAGACTGGTTTATTATGAACATTATGCGCAGATAAAGGACGCTATAAGACGGGAGAAGCAGTTGAAGCACTGGAACAGGAAGTGGAAGATTGCTTTGATTGAGGAGAGTAATCCTCAGTGGCAGGATTTGTTTCCCGGGTAGTATCAATGTCATGCTCGCGAAAGCGAGCATCCATGGTTGTGGATTCCCGCTTTCGCGGGAATGACAAGAGGGAAGGGGGATGACGAGGGGGCGGTAATGTCATGCTCGTGTAAACGAGCATCCAGGGTATGTGGATCCCCCTTTGCAGGGGGATGACGAGGGAGGGGGCGGCAATGTCATGCTCGTGTAAACGAGCATCCAGGGTTGTGGATCCCCCTTTTCAGGGGGATGACGAGGGGGAGGGGAATGACCAGGGGGTGGTGTCATGCTCCTGAAAAGGAGCATCTAGGTCATGGATTCCCGTTTTCACGGGAATGACAAGGTCGGTTAAGTCATAGGCGAGCATCCAGGACCGAGGGGGTTGTGGATCCCCCTTTTCAGGGGGATGACGAGGGTGGGCAGGAATGACAAGGGGACAGGCAAGCGACGCCAATGTATTGCAACATGCAATAATGCCTACATTTTGCACACAAACTGCCGCTGGTATCCGTTTTTAAGTCCTTGCTAATCTTAATATTAATGATATTTATAATATGGCATGAGTATTGCTTGTATATTATAACCGGAAACAACAACCCAACCACAACAAAATAGAAGGAGAACCCATGAACAACAAAGGCTTTACCCTGATCGAGCTGATGATCGTGGTGGTCATCATCGGTATCCTGGCGGCCATCGCCATTCCCAACTTTATGAGCATGCAGGACAGGGCCAAAGAAGGCTCGGTAAAGGCCAACATGCACACCATCCAGTTGGCGGTCGAGGACTTCTCCACCCAGACCGAGGGTCTGTATCCCCAGGATTTCAGCATTGACGTGCAGACAACCAACCCCAATGTCCCGGGTAATGCTGTGACCGTTGCTGGCGTTGTTGGTGCTACCGTGGCAGTGGCCGGCAACTTGCTGCCCACCAACCTGCGCAACCCGGTGGACAAAGTAGTGGGATGGGCCTTCAATTCTGGTCCCGGTGCCGTTCCTCCGGCCGCCATTCCGGTGACCGTGGTCCCAGCTGCTGGTGCTGCCTTGGATCAGGGAAGTGTCGAGTACATTTCGGCTGACAATACCGGTGCGGCTGCCGCTGTGGGCAATGCAGTTATGTACATGATATACGGCTGCGGCGTCAAGACCACCCTCCCCAACCCGCTGCAGGCTGGCCAGTAAGAATCATCGTGTCCAAAAAGGTAGGCTGTATTGTTTACAGCCTACCTTTTTTATGCCGGCGAAAAATATCATACCTCTGGCTTTGGTCCTGTGCTACCTGGCGGGGTGTTACGGTTCCGGCAACAGCCCGGAGGCCGCTATCAAAAGGTTTTGGGCGGCTATGGCCAAGGGGGACCGCCAGGCGGTGCTTAAGACCCAGATCTATTACCAAGAGGGCATGACCGCGGAATACATCATGGTCCCGGACAACATCGAATGGCTCTTTCTGGATAGTCTGGAGGTCTGCTATGACAACCGGACCAGGGCCAGAGTATATTACCAGGTGGTGTTCAAAAAGCTGAACCAGCCCAAATCCACCCGTTACAGCACCGGCACCATGACCATCAAGAAAGAGGGGAAGTGGATGGTGGGGCGGGCAGTGGGCCGCCGTCCCGGGAAGTAAACCGGGATGGCAACCTGACTTTGTAAAATTCAACACAGAACATATATAACACACCCATGGAACACATCCTTGAGATAGACCAGCTGACCAAACGCTTCAACGATTGGGAGCATTTCTCGCTGAGGTCCAAGACCATCCTGGACCGGGTGTCCCTGCAGGTGCGGCCCGGCGAGATCTTCGGTTTTTTGGGTCCCAACGGGGCCGGCAAGACCACCACCATCAAGGCCCTGATGGGCATCATCAAGCCCAGCTCGGGCACCGCCCGGATCATGGGCCACGATATAGTGGAGCGCTCCCAGGAGGTTAAAAGGCGCATCGGCTTCCTGCCGGAGAACCCCTACTTCTACGATTACCTGACGGTCTCCGAGTTCATCATGTTCTGCGCCGCCCTGTTCGGGATCACCGGGAAGCCGGCCCGGGTTCGGACCGCCGAGTTGCTGGAGCTGGTGGGCATGTCCCGGGCGGCGGACCTGCCGCTGCGCAAGTGCTCCAAGGGCATGATGCAGAGGACCGGCATCGCCCAGTCGCTGGTCAACGACCCGGAGTTTTTGGTGTGGGACGAGCCGGTTTCGGGGCTGGACCCGCTGGGCCGCAAGGAAGTCAAGGACCTGATGCTGGAGCTTAAAAGGCGGGGTAAGACCATCTTCTTCAGCTCCCACATCCTGCCGGACGCCGAGGCCCTCTGCGACCGGGTCAGCATCCTGATCAACGGCCAGGTCAGCCGGGTGGGGACCCTGCCGGAGCTGCTCAAAGACTCGGCCGGCTGGGTGGAGGTGGTGGCCGAGGACCTGCCGGAGGGGACGGCCCTGCCGGGTGCCAGCCTGGAGACCATCTCCGGGCAGTCGGTCATCAAGCTGGACCAAGCGGCAACCCTGGACCGGGTGCTCAAGGAGATCCTGAAGGCCGGGGGAAGGATAGTCTCGGTCAATCCCCAGCGCGAGAACCTGGAGAGCTACTTCGCCAGGCAGGTGCGCGGTGGCGGGGAGAGATCGGAAGAGCACACGTCTGAACTCCAGTCACCGAATACGA
>CALGNM010000340.1 GCA_937958665.1 uncultured bacterium
AGATCGTATTCGGTGACTGGAGTTCAGACGTGTGCTCTTCCGATCTTACGGATAAATATTAAACTTCATTTATTGGGGGGCATATGAGAAAACTTTGGTTAATAATGTTGATCGTTTCCTTGGGCGCAGCGGTGGGCTATGGCCAAGCCGGCCGGGCCACCATAAATGCCGGAGCCCTGAAAACCGATCTCGATCTGAACGGAATGATGGGGGATAGCAGCACCGCACTCAATGCCCCGGCCGGCTTCTTCCCCTACCATGATTACAAGGCCCTGATGCGGGTGGGCAGCCTGTGGTTGGGGGGCTCCCCCGATGAAAAGAGACACTTTGGGGTAAGCTCCGGGTATTTGGGTGACCAGGGGGAACTGACCAACGAATGGCGCAGCGTAACCGGACAGATTACCCCCGCCATACCCGGGGCGGTTTCTCCCTTGGAGCTTTCGCTGGATTTGGTTGATACGGTTGGATCAGCCAACCAGGGTTACCAGCTGGGAATCAAAACCGAACTGACTGTCCATCAATGGAGCTATGCCCCGGTGGACAAGTTCTATTTACTGAACTATCGTTTCAAGAATACAGGCATCCAGCCGGTGGATAGTCTCTATGCCGGTCTTTACCACTTGCCCAGCATCTTTCGGGACGCCAGCCAGAATTCGTCCAATCTCAACTTCTGCGGCTTCGATGTCTCTCCGGATCCGGTAAACGGCGGTAATCGCAACCTGCTCTGGATGACCGCCGACTCGGTCTCCTGCGTCAACGGCTTTGGGACCGATCCCCTTTATCTGGGGTTCCGACTGTTGGAGGCCACCAGCCCCGAGGGAGTTTCGGCCCAGGTAAGCGGAGCTGCCAGCTGGTCCGGACTCAGGATGGAACCCTACACCGATGCTTCGCCGCTCAACCCATACAGTAAATATTATTACCTAAGCCGGGGCAAGCTTGATGCCGGTGACATTCGCAAGGTGAATGTTCCCGCCACCACGGTGGACGACCTGACCCTGGACTTCTTCGGCCAGGTGGTCAGCGATGTGGAGGGCGTGTGGGATGTCAACGATACCAACCACTTGGGGACCAACTATTACCTCGGGGGATCGTTCGATCCGGAGAGGGGGCTGATCACCCTGGGAACGCCCAAGGCCCCAAATACCTCTCTGATCAACAGCGAGGAGACCTGGCCCTGGGATACTCTGACGGTGGGGGTTTCGGTTACACCGGTCTACTCGGTGGAGGGAGTTTACGACAACCCCTTGGACACCGGCACCAACTACTATACCGGAGGCAGCTTCAACTCGGCCACCGGGGTCATCACCCTGGGGACTCCCTATTACGACGGAAACCAGCTCTATGTTGACTACCGCTATAGGATAAACAATGTGGCGGTGACCTACAATTACTATTACAGCAAGTCCATAACCACCCCCTGGGACAGCTACACCTTGCAGATCGATCCCAATGCCCTTCAGCAAATCGAGGGGGTCTATACGGCCAAGGATAGCAATTGTTCCGGGACAAACTACTACACCGGAGGCAGCTTTGATAAAGCCACGGGGATGGTGTCGCTAGGTTTGCCTATCGATGAAGATACTATGACCTATGACCGCTACGGCACCCAGACTTATGACGAATTTTGGGGGCCGCAGAACGATACCGTGCTGGTGAACTGGATGGACCCAACCAAGGTGGTGGAAATCTTGGCGGTCTATGATGAAAGTAATATTGACCACTATCCCGGTGGCAGTTACGATCCAACCACCGGGACCATTACCCTTGGGGTGCCCTTCGCAGGAGATGATTACTGGAACGTTTGGGTGTCATATCGCTACATGGCAACGCCAAATGTCTGGGTCAAGGTATATCGCCCGGAATTATCGACCAGGAGCGTTCTGATGTCACTGGGTCCCTGGGACATGGCTCCAGGGGACTCGGCCCGGGCGGTTTTCGCCGTGGTGGCCGGCCACACCATGGCGGAACTGCAGGCATCCTCGGACTCGGCTTTGTATATTTGGAAAAATCCGACGGCCGATGTGTCAGCGTCCACCGGTTCGGCCTCTGGGACGGTGGAAAGGACGGCGGGACGCGGCCCGATCGCCGGGGCCAAGGTAGTGGCTTTCCAGTCCGGATCAGAGGTGGACTCTTCCTATACCGACTATAATGGAAGGTATTTCGTATCCAACCTGCCGGGTGGGATGTACGATTCATTGACCGCTTCGGCCAGCGGATTTGTGCCGCTCAGCCTGTCGGGGATCGCCGTAGTTAACGGGCAGAATATCGGCGGACAGGATCTGATCCTGAGTTCTCAATTGGCCGATCTGTCTGGCACCATCGTACGGGCCAACGGTATCATTCCGGTGGTTAATGCTAGGGTGGACATCAGGGGGGCCAATGTTGACTCCACTTTTTCCGACGAGCAGGGACGGTATGAATTCTTCGGGCTGAGCATCTCAAGTTCGGACACGCTGGTGTTTTCAGCTCCATACTGCCTGACCGATACGGTGACTGGGATCGTATTGTCCGAGGACTCGGCGACGGTGTGCGACAGGGTCATGCATTCAACCACCGGCTGGATTGATGGAATGGTGACCAAGCTGGATGGGGTTACCCCTGTATCTGGCGCATTAGTCAAGGCGTCCACCCCAACCGACACTGTTTCAGTACTCACCGGCAATGACGGGTGCTACAGTGTGGGTGGCCTGAACGCGGGAGCATACGACCTGATGGTGTCGGCCGATTGGTTCGCTCCAGGTGTTAGATCGGAAGAGCACACGTCTGAACTCCAGTCACCGAATACGATC
>CALGNM010000341.1 GCA_937958665.1 uncultured bacterium
ACCACCGAGATCTACACTCTTTCCCTACACGACGCTCTTCCGATCTTGACAGTCGGCTTGCCGGTGGCGCCCGACGGGGTCACCCAGTCGGTGGTGTTGACCGCGCTGCCGGTGTACTCGAAGTCGTAGACCTCGCTCCAGGGGGAGGTCTCCCCGCCGAAGTGGGAGCGGACCTTGTAGTACCAGACCCCGGTGGAGGGCAGGCCGGTCACCGGCAGGATGTAGTTGACATCCAGCAGGTTGGCATAGTCGTAGTTGTCGGCCGACCAGTCGGCGGTCTTGGAGATGGTCAGCTCATACTGGCCGTTGATCCCGATGGCCGGGGACCAGATGAAGTACAGGTCGTCGCCCGAGTAGGTGATCACGTTGCCGTCGCCGGCCAGGTCGCCCACCGAGCCTCCGATGTCGCCGCACAGCAGCGGGGCCAGATCGATCTCACGGGCCCGGGCCGGGGCCGATAACAAAATGCTTGTTGGCACGGACAGATAATAAAGGCTATCCATCGCATCGGTCGGAACGATAAGATGAATCTTATCGCCGCCGGCATATTCGGCCGCTTCGACGAAATTGTAGTCGTAGGTGGCGCCGTCGTTGGTCAGATAGACGTGCTCCAGCCAGGTGTTGCCGCCATCGGTGGAGGCCACGCCGATTATATCTTTCGTACTATTCGATCCCTCCGAATAACCCACATAAGTGGCAAAGATGTTGCCATCCTTGTCATAACTTATAGACGGATAATCGGCATAAGAGCCAACTAAATCGCCGTCAGTCACGCCGGCCAAATTGCCTGGGATCTCGGATATTCTGGTACAGGTCCATTCCGTAAAATCACCTGCCGTCGTGAGATGATACTCGAACAAAGCTACTCCATTCCATACGCCATCACTGTGGGCATATAGAAGGTGCGGCCTGTCCCCCACCCAACAACCATCATAACGGTACCACCAACCACCGTCGGTATATTGATAAGGATGCCCGTTGGCGTCGGCGCCGGGAACAGTCAATATACTGGCGGTATTCCAGTTTATCCCTCCATCAGTTGATATCCTATACATGGGCTGGTAATTGTATGTAATACTATCCTCGGCTTCCTCCCAGAAAGCTATTACAGTATTGCCTGTCTGAGAGAATATCCAGTCGGCATCGTCCTGGTCATCATTGGGTGTGCCATACCACATATTCCATCCCCAGGGTCCTGAAAGATCCCAAGGTGGCTGCCATGTTGCCAAAGACTTATCCGTTGTCAAAGCCATATATATTCCTGAACTTTCACCAGAAGCTGCACTTCCGCTTGCACTGCAAATCAACCTGAAATCCACGCCATCGTCAGCAATTGACAAAGACGGCAGATACATATTGCCAGAATTTGTAAGGACAACCGGCTCCCGCCAAATAGCGGCAGAATACCCGCCCTCATCATAAGCAATGCAAATGGGCCAGCCGGTAGTAACAATTCTATCCTGCCAGATGATGTAGGGGGTGAAGTTGGCGTCGACAGCCAGACCGGAGTAGGTGCGTGAGTTGCGGTTGGAGACGATGGTCTGGTTGTTCCAGGTGGCGCCGCTGTTGTCGGAATAGCTCCAAGTCAGGTTTGAGGGCAGTGAGGCCGATCCGCTGTACTGCGAATAGAGTACCTGGACATTAGTTCCGGTCGCATCGCTGATGATGCTTTTGCCCTGCGAAGCTGCAATGGTCCTCCAGGCATCGGCATAGCCCATGGGGCCGATAGCCACCATCCCGGCCGGGGCTTTGGCGGCCGGGGCCTTCATGGCAGTAGTTTGTCCTGTGGAGCCTTCTAGTGGTATGCCCTTTCTGGCCGGAGCGGCTATCAGGCAAGTCCCGCAGAAAGCCAAAGTAATAATAACGGACCATGTTCTTTTCATATCCGCCTCCCGAAAATATTTATAGGGTGGGATCGCCAGGCGCTTGATAATCAGCAC
>CALGNM010000342.1 GCA_937958665.1 uncultured bacterium
ACCACCGAGATCTACACTCTTTCCCTACACGACGCTCTTCCGATCTGAGCATTGGCCACCAGGTTGCGGGCCGGGCTGCTGAACCAGGCCCGGCTGATCCACCGGGAGGACCGGGAGACCTGCCGGCTTATCGGGCGCTTTGGGTCGGAGCTTATTCCCAAGGGCTCGACGGTGATCACCCACTGCAACACCGGGGCCCTGGCCACCGGCGGGATCGGGACGGCTTTGGGGGTGATTGCCACCGCCTTCCGGAAAGGGCGGATAAAGCGGGTTTTGGTGGATGAGACCCGCCCCCTGCTGCAGGGCGCCCGGCTGACGGCCTGGGAGCTTAAGAAGCTGGGGATCCCGGCCATCCTGATCTGCGACAACATGGCTGCCGGGCTGATGGCCCAGGGCGGAATAAGCTGCGCCATCGTGGGAGCGGACCGGATCTGCCGCAACGGCGATTTCGCCAACAAGATAGGCACCTACGGGCTGGCGGTCAGCGCCCGCCATCACGGCATTCCCTTCTATGTGGCCGCCCCGCTGTCCAGCTTCGACCGCCGGCTGAGATCGGGCCAGGGGATACCCATCGAACAGAGGGATTCCCGCGAGGTGTGCAGACTGGGCGGCCGACTAATCGCGCCAGCCGGCTTCCCGGCCTGCAATCCGTCATTTGACGTCACTCCGGGCCGGTTGGTGGCGGCCTTCATCACCGAGCAGGGAGTCATCAAGCCGCCTTATCCCGATTCCATCGGCCGACTCGTGCGTGCTTCACTCCGGAAATAGATTGACAAACCGTTCCGGCAAGTATATAATAATACAGATAGTTAGCTTTACCAGGGTCGAACAACGACCAAAGCAGTCAACAATGCAGGAGATCCGGAAATGGCTCAGGATAATATAAAGTTGTCCCCCGAGATTGAACAGCTGAGCGAGAAACTGCAGGCCGACCCCAAATCCAGGGTCTTCGCCCAGCTGGCCGATGCCTACCGCAAGGCCAATCTGCTGGACGAGGCCATCGACACCGCCAAGAAGGGGCTGGAGGTGCACCCCAAATACGCCATCGCCCACTTGGTGCTGGGCCGCTGCTACCTGGCCAAGGGCATGTTCGCCTTGGCCCGGGAGGAGTTCGACCTCACCATCAAGAACGATCCCCAGAACATGGTGGGGTACAAGCTGCTGGGCGAGACCTATGAGAAGCAGAACATGTATCCCGATGCCATCAAGTACTACCAGCTGGTGATGGACCTGGAGCCGGGCAATGCCGAGCTGGCCGAGAAGATTGAGAGCCTGAAGGGCCTCAAGCAGGGCGAGCCCCCGGCCGAGCCCGAGCCGGCCCCGTTGCCCGAACCGGCGAGCGAGCCTGTGCCAACCCCTGAGATTCATGAGGAGAAGGCTGTCCGGGAAGGTTCCATGGAGCCGGAGCCTATCCAGTCATCAATTCAGGAGGCCGTGGCCCCGGAACTGGCCAAGCCAGAACCACAGACCCCGGCCTTCGAACTGCCGGCTATGCCCGAGGTGTTGCAGGAAGAACTGCCGAAGCCGGAAATCCTGCCCTCAGAAGTTCCCCCATTGCCCGAGACCTCGACCCAAGGGGCGGAAGTAGCGGTTGGCCCCAGGGACGAAGAACCGATCACCATGTCGGAACCAGCCCCCGAATCAGGTTTGGTCATGCCGCCGGCGGCCGAACCAACCGCGCCGGAAGTTGCGCCAGCGGTTATCGATGAGTCCCAGGGTCCCACCAGCACCCTGGCCGAGATCTATGTCCAGCAGGGATTCTATGAAAAGGCCATCGACATCTACAAGGAGCTGATAGCCGCCAACCCCGAGGACCAGGGCTTCAAGGACCGGATGGAGGAGCTGATCGCCAAGGCCTATCCGGATGATGCGGACGAGCCTCCAGCCCCAACCGAGCCGGTTGCCTTGCCGCAGCAGGCGGAGGAGCCGAAGGCCACGGCGGATGCCATCCTGCCAGAGACGGACGTGAAAGAACCAACCCCGGACCCGGAAAAGGGTGAACCCGCCCCGCCCGAGGATCCCTTCGCCAAGATGTTCTCTCCGGTGGAATCGGACAAGGCGGAACCAGACCAGCTGCCGGCCCCGGTCGATCAGGCCCCGGCCGCTCCCGCCGAGTCCCCGGAGGCCGTTACCGCTCCGGAACCGGCTTCGGCCGGGAAGGAGGCTGGGCCCGAGCCCGCCCCGGCTGCGGAGCCCGCCCCGGCAGCCCGGGCCGAGACTCCGGCGGTGGATTTCGGCGCCCTGTTCACCGATGCTCCGGTGGCTCAACCTAAGGCGGAGGATGCCGCTGTCCAGCCGGGGGCCAAGCCGGAGGAAAAACCACCGGCTGGGGAGGACACCGTCAGCAGCTTCCAGGCTTGGCTGTCGCAGATACAGAAGTGAACCAGACAAATAATTGACGAGGGGGTTGTAAATGCCGGATATCAAGCTGGAGGCCGTCCGCCGGGCTCTCAAGGAGAAGAAGCTGGACGCCATCCTCTTCTCCAACCTGCTCAACATCCGCTACCTGGCCGGCTACAGCGGCAGCTCCGGCCTGTTGCTGGTCACCGCCCGGACGGCGGACTTCCTGACCGATTTCCGCTACAAGTCCCAGGCCTCCCGCGAGGTCAAAAACGCCCGAACCACCATCATCGCCAAGAGCCTTCTGGAGGACCTGGCCCAACTGGAGGCCTTCCGACGGGCCGGAAAGATAGGCATCGAGGAGCAGAGCCTCAGCTACGCCCAGTATCTCCAGCTCCAGAAGCTGGCTCCCGGCAAGAAATTCCTGCCGGCCGGCGGGGTGCCTGAATCCCTCCGGCAGGTCAAGACCAGCGGGGAGATAGCCCACATCGCCCGGGCGGCCCGGATCGCCGACCAGGCCTTCAGCCGGATATTGAAGTTCATCCGGCCCGGGGTCACCGAGAAAGCCATCGCCGCACAGCTGGACCATGCCATGAAGCAGCTGGGGGCCTCCCAGCCGTCGTTCGATACCATCGTGGGTTCGGGTCCCAACGGGGCCCTGCCCCATGCCCAGCCGGGCGACCGCCGGGTGAAAAAAGGCGACTTCATCGTGCTGGACTTCGGGGCCGTCTGGAAGGGGTACCATTCCGACATGACCCGCACCGTGCTGCTGGGGCCGCCCAGCCAGAAGCACCGCCGCCTCTACGACCTGGTGCTCCGGGCCCAGCTGGCCGGGCTGAAGGCGGTCCGGGCCGGCATCAAGGGGCTGGAGGCCGACCAGGCCGCCCGCCGCATCATCGAGCAGGCCGGATACGCCAAGCACTTCGGGCACGGCCTGGGGCACGGAGTGGGGCTGGCGGTGCACGAGGGGCCCAACCTGGGGATGCGCTCCGAGAACCTGCTGCCGGCCGGGGCGGTGGTGACGGTGGAGCCGGGCGTCTACCTGCCGGGCTGGGGCGGGGTGCGGATCGAGGACCTGGTAGTGGTCACCAAGGGCGGCTGCCGGATCCTCAGCCGATCGAGTAAAAAACTAATATCAATAAAAGCCTAAAACGACAAGGAGATCAATTTGGCTAGCACGGCAGATTTCAGAACCGGCATGGTGCTGGAGACCGAGGGAAACCTGTTCTACCTGGTGGAATTTCAGCATGTCAAGCCCGGCAAGGGCGGGGCGTTCGTGCGGACCAAGCTCAAGAACATGCTCAACGGCCGGGTGGTGGAAAACACCTTCCGCTCCGGGGAAAAGGTGGAAAAGCCGGACCTGGAGACCCGCGAGATGCAGTTTCTCTACCGCGAGGGCGCGGATTTCGTGTTCATGGACATGTCGAGCTACGAGCAGACCCATGTGGGCGGCGCCCAGCTCGGCGACAAGGGCGGCTACCTTGTGGACGGCATGGAGCTCAAGATGCTCATGTACAACGGCGCGCCCCTGGACATCGACCTTCCGGCCTCGGTCATCCTGGTGGTGGCGGACACGGAGCCCGGCGTGAAGGGCGATACCGTCAGCGGGGCCAGCAAAACGGCCAAGCTGGAGTCGGGCATCACCGTCACCGTGCCGCTTTTCATCAATACCGGGGAACGCAAGATCGGAAGAGCACACGGCTGAACTCCAGTCACCGAATACGATATCGTATGC
>CALGNM010000343.1 GCA_937958665.1 uncultured bacterium
ACCACCGAGATCTACACTCTTTCCCTACACGACGCTCTTCCGATCTCATAAATCAGATCATCGAACCGTTCTTTGACAACCACAAAAATGTACTTGTCAATTGCAGTGCTGACCACGAAGCCCTGGTGCCGGATGTAATAATCATAAAAATCTGTACCACCGCCCGAGAGGCTGATTCTTAGTGGAGTCTGTGATATTATCATATGCTTTAGCTCTGCTTTTCTAGGTTGTCGACTATCGGATTATTTGGCCCCACGTCCCAGCAACACCGCCGGAATGGTCTTGACAAGAATCACTATATCCAGCCATAATGACCAGTTATCTATATAAGCCAAATCTAGCTTGGCCCATTGATCAAAATCATCAATTTCATTTCGTCCGGATATTTGCCACAGGCAGGTTAGCCCTGGTTTGACAGAAAGTTTCCTGCGATGCCACAAATCGAACTCCCGGAACTCCGATTGCAGGGGAGGTCGTGGACCCACCAGACTAAGATCGCCTATAAGCACACTAAAAAGCTGGGGCAGCTCATCCAGGCTATATTTTCTTAGAAATCGACCGACGGGAATAATCCTTGGGTCATCGGTAATTTTGAACACTGGTCCGGTCATCTCATTTCGAGACATCAACTGCTGCTTCAGTTGGTCGGCATCTCTGACCATGGTCCTGAATTTCCAGCTGGTAATCGGCTTGCGGTGCAGCCCCACGACCTTCCACCGGTACAACACTGGACGTCCGTCTTGGGCAATAATTACAAGGGCTATCGCGGCATAGACGGGCAGCAATATTATAATCCCGACCAAAGAAAGGCAGATATCCATAAGGCGCTTTACGGCCAACTCCCATTCTGCCCTTTCCGCTAAGTAAAGGCTGATAACAGTAAAACCGTAGACATTGTCGATATGTATATTGCTGGAACGAGAGCCGAAGAGGTCAGATATCAGCCTAACCGGCACGCCCGCCAATTCGCATCTGTCCAGCACCACCCTCAACTGCTCAAAGCTCTTGGTTGAGCTGGTGATGATGACTTCCTCCGGGTTATACTCCTTGATGATTTTCTCGATATTCCTATAGTTGTCCAGCACCTTGACGCCAAAACATTCTTCTCCTATCCTGTTGTCATTTCCGGTCAACAACCCTATAACATCCAGACCCCACGCATTGTGGCGTCGAGCGTTCTCCACCACCAGCCGGGCCCGATGCCCGGTTCCGATCAGTATCACTTGCTTACGGTTCAATCCACTACGACGGGCAATAGCCGCTATGTAAAACAGAAGGGTTTTTTGTAATATAAATAGCGGCAGGGCTATTCCAAGGGAAAGGATGAAGAAGGTCCGAGGAATCTGCCGGTAACCGAGCATCTGCAGGACAAACAGGTCAAGCAACACCGCTAAAACTGTCACCTTGAAAACGATCTTTAACTCGGTATAAAGCGAAGTGAATCTAAGGTAGCTGTACGCTTTCTGGCTGTCAAACAGAACAATGTATAAAACGCTGCAGAACAGGAGACAATATATATGTCCGGTTCCCACTTCGAATGGAGGGGGAAATATATTTTGGTTGCGGCTATAAAGCAAACCCCACAGGGCGTAGGATACCATAAAACCGACAAGCCCGGTAAGGTAATCCGCCAACTGCGCAATCCTGCTATTAAAAGAAGATCGCCAGATCATCTGTTTTTATTCATACTGGGAGTTCGTTAATCTATTTTGGAATACTTGTTCCTGGAAAATATACGAGCGTTCTTTTCCCTGAATACCCGCCAAACAAACCATATATTAGTAACCAAATACCTCTTGGTATAGGCCCTGGGGTCTTGCATAATTCTATACAGCCATTCCAGTCCCCTGCCTCTAGCCCAGTTTGGGGTGTCCGGCTTGTCTCCCGATAAAACATCAAAGCTTCCCCCCACTCCTATGCTGACCGGAACATTCAGAAAATCTTTATTGGCGGCTATCCACTTCTCCTGCCGCGGGGAACCGAAACCAACTAGAAGCACATCCGGTTTGGACTGTCTTATCTCTTCTATTGTCTGGGCCTCTACTGCCAAAGTAGACAAATAGCCATGATGGTAGCCTGCAATTTCCAGTCCGGGGTATTCATTGCCAACCTTTTGAGCCAAACGGCTTACCACCTCAGGCTTAGCGCCTAGAAAATAGAGACGCATTTTTCTCTGGGCCGCAAAAGGCAGCAGTTGGCGTGACAGCAAAATCCCTCCGGAATGGGGCAAAGCCGGCAATTTTAGCTGCCTGGCTCCCCAAACCACCGCCCATTCTGGTATAACCAAATCGCTGTTTATGATTATATCATATAAATGATGGTCTCGCGACATCAAATGGTATTTATTGGCGTTGACTACAGATATCTGCCGCGGCTTCCCGCTCCGAACAGCATCAGCAATCCACTCCAAGGTTTGGGGAATCGATAACCGGCTTACGGGACAACCTAAAAAATTAATGTTTTCTCTAAGTTCTATCACTTTTTCACTTCTTTGAAACAAGTATCTGGACAATCCTCCGGGCCGCCTGGCCATCCCATAATTCCGGAGATGATGGCTTGCTGATCGGTCCGGACAATGTTTCTTGTAAAGCCTTGATTATGCTATCGGGAACTGTACCTACCAAGCGGTTGGTCCCTTCGGAAATGGTTACCGGCCGTTCAGTATTATCCCGGATCGTAAGGCATGAAACCCCCAATATTGTTGTCTCCTCCTGAATTCCTCCGGAATCTGTAACCACCACCCTGGCTTGAGACATCAGACCTAAAAATTCAAGATACCCTAGGGGATCGATAATTTTAAGGTTTTTGAAGCTATTCACTCTACCCATCAGTCCATATTCCTCCAGCTTCCTCCTTGTCCGGGGATGAATCGGAAAAACCACCGGGATCAATTCCTGCATGGCAGAAATCGTTTCTATCATGTCCTCCAGCTTTGGACCATAGTCGACGTTTGATGGACGATGCAAGGTCATCACCACGTATCCCAATGAAGACAATCCATACTTCTTTGGCATAGAAAGAGCGTCTGCTTTCTCTTTGTTTTTCAACAGGGTATCAATCATAACATTGCCAACAAAATGGACTTTTGCCTCCGGAATCCCTTCCCTGGCCAAATTATGATTGGCGCTTCTCTCGGTGGTAAAAAGATGGTCGGATAGCGAATCTGTCACCACCCGATTAATCTCCTCCGGCATTGAGCGGTCAAAGCTTCTCAGCCCTGCCTCAACATGGGCCAAAGGGATCCCCCGCTTGGAAGCGACCAACGCCGCAGCGAGGGTGGAATTGACGTCCCCCACAGTTAAAACCAAATCTGGCCCCAACTCATCCAGCAAGGAGTCCAGGCGAATCATTATTTGGGCGGTCTGAATTGTGTGACTCCCCGAGCCAACTTCCAGATTGTATTCTGGTTGGGGAAGGTTCAGGTCCCTGAAAAAAGCCTGAGACATCTTGTCATCGTAATGCTGGCCGGTATGAACCAGTACTGAGGATACATCCGGAAATTGTCTCATCTCAGCTAACAGCGGAGCAATTTTCATCAAATTAGGCCGGGCGCCTACTATGCTAACAATTTTCACTTCCAATACTCCTGTCTGTTTTATTCAACTTCTGCCAAAGTCAATCTCTTTTCCCTCAATATATGTTTTATGCCATAGCTCAAAGGAAAAAACCATGAATATGTGACGCTGGTAATTCTCCCTCCGCTTGCTGTGATCGTCCAGCATCCCGTTAAGACAACCCATGTTGAAATATCGCCGGCAGGCCGAATCTTCCCTGTTGAACAGTCTTTTTGCCGCGGTCGACAGATTCGATTGTAGCCACTGGTCCATGGGGGTGGCGAACCCTCGCTTTTTTCGGTTTATGATCTCTTCTGGCAGCCATTTTTTTGCCGCTTGCTTGTGAATTAACTTGCCTTTACGGCCCCTTAACTTATAACGGATGGGCAACGATTCCAGGAAATCCAATAATTCCAGGTCCAGGTAAGGCACCCTCATCTCCAAGGAATTGGCCATGGTTATCTTGTCGTTGAATAGGAGCAGGTCATCGGACAAATTCATTCTGGCATCCATGTATAACATCCGGGACAGAGGGTCGTCTAATGTAGCAGCCCGTTCAAGATCGGAAGAGCGTCGTGTAGGGAAAGAGTGTAGATCTCGGTGGT
>CALGNM010000344.1 GCA_937958665.1 uncultured bacterium
GATCGTATTCGGTGACTGGAGTTCAGACGTGTGCTCTTCCGATCTGTAGGGGCTAATAAACTGAAATTCGTGGCCCATTCGGCCTACGGCAATCAGCTCTATCTGGACAACATTCGTGTATCATATCCCACCCTAAATCATGATGTTGCAGCTATGCTAGTAGCCTCTCCGACTGGTGCATTAGCCGGCAGTGTCCCCATTACTCCAACGGTGCAGGTTAATAATTCCGGCAGCAACACCGAGACCTTCGATGTTTCGATGCAGATCCAGCAGGCAGGCGGAACGGTGGCATACAACCAGACGGTATCGGTCGGGCCTTTGGACCCGGGGGCCTCGAGCATGGTCAACCTTTCCGACTGGGTGCCAGATTCGGGCGAATACTATGATGTCAGGGCTTGGACCAGCCTCGCCGGCGACCTGTGGAATGGGAACGATACCGCCAAGAGCGTAGCGACCACCTACTACAGCTCCAACCGGGTGATGGTGGAGATGTTCACCGCCACCAGCTGCCCTCCCTGTGTGGCTGCCAACGACAGCATGAATCGGGTATACGCCAGCCTGATGGATTCCATGTCTCTCATCAGGACCCATGTCTGGTGGCCCACCAACAACGATTCTTTCTACCTGAAACGCCAGGCGGATACCATGGAAAACCGGGCCCGGGTAAGTTACTACGGGGTATCGGCCGTGCCTGACTGCCGGATAGGCGGCCAGTTGAGCGCCGACCTTTATACCTATCGTTCGAAGATCACCAGCCAACGACAGGTAAAGAAGCCGCTCAACATCTCCCTGTCAGGGTGGTATGACGGGGCCGGAGACTCCGGGGTGGTCCGGGCCGACCTCTACGGCACCGGGAGAATACCATCGACGGGAAAGGCCGCTTTGACCCTGCGCTATGCCATCGTCGAGGATTCCTGCTGGTACACCGGGACCAACGGTGATCCCCGCCATGACCAGGTGCTCAGGGACATGATCCCCAACAATTCCGGAGTATCAATCAGCATTGACAAAGGCATAACTGTGACCGATTCCCAGGGTTTCAGAATACTGACCACCGGTTTCAACCTGCCCTGGATCTGGACCGAGAAGAACTGCTATTTGGTGGCCTATGTCCAGAATGACGCCACCAAGGAGGTGCTTCAGAGCGCCACCTGTAAGCTGTCGTCCCTGATGCCGTTGGGGCTTTCGACTGGCGATGCGCCGGGCGGCGCGGTGTTAAAACCATCCTTGCTCCCCTGCCGGCCAAACCCCTGCCGGGACCAAGCCAGGATAGATTTCACCCTTCCCCGTCAGGGTTATGTCTCCTTAAATGTATATGACATCCAGGGAAGGCTGGTGCGTACTCTGGCCGCCGGGGCCAGATCGTCCGGGAAATATCAGGCAGTATGGGATCTCAAGGATGCCAGCGGGGCAGGAGTCGCCAGCGGGGTGTATTTCTACCGGCTGTCGTCGGATGGCTACCAGGAAACCAGGAAACTCAGCGTGATCAGATAGCCCCGGTGGCTTGCATCGATAGAAAGAGAAGAGAGGCAAGGTAAATGAGAAAAACCATGGCGGCAATAATAGCTGCGGCTGCCTTTGTGGCTTTCGGTGATCCCCTGATGGCCGGAGGGGTGAACTTCCGCCTGAAGGATTTGGAGGGCAAAAAGGTGGAGTTGGCCCAGCAGTTAAAGAAAGGGCCAGCCCTGGTCAGTTTCTGGGCCACCTGGTGCCATCCCTGCCAGGATGAACTAAAGTTCCTCCAACGTCTTTACCAGCAGTATTCCGACAGCGGCCTGGCCTTCTATGCGGTATCGGTCGACGGGGCCAGGGACCGGGGTAGGGTCAAGGCGGCGGTCAAGGGGCGGGGGATCACCCTGCCGGTGCTGTTGGATCCGGAACAGGAGGTTCAGAAGGCCTTCGGCCTGAGTGAGGTGCCCGGGCTCTTTATAATCTCGACCAAGGGCGAAATAATCTACCGGCATCTGGGATACAAGTCGGGGGATGAGGCCGAGATCAGGGCCAGGGTTAGGGATGCCATAAAAGGATTGCAGGGATCTGCGCTTCCGACTGACAGCAGCGGGGCCATTGTCCAACCGGCTGAGGAGGATTCGCTTTGAGAAGGTTATGCCTGGGGCTGGCCTTGATGCTGGCCGTGATCTCCTGCGGCCGGCGGCTGCCCACCCAGGTTTCCCAGCCGGTCAACAGCCTGCCCCGCCGGGTGGTGATGGAGCTGTTCACCGCCACCTGGTGTTCCAACTGCCCGGAGGCCGACCGGGCCCTGGAGGAGCTTTGGTCGGTCATGGGCGACTCCCTGACAGTCATCGAATACCATCCGCTTACCGGATCGCCCCTGGATCCGCTGGCCAATAGCCACAGCCAGGAGAGGGGCCAGTTCTACGGAGTAAACGCCTGGCCCACCCTGTGGTGCGACGGGATCTCCAGCCAGGTAGGCACCGCCCCGGAGCCATTCACGAGCTACGGCACCATGGCCCGCAACCGGGCTTTGCTGAACAGCCCGGCAGGGCTGGACGTCAAGGGCAGGATTGAGGGGGCTTCTATCAATTATACGGTCACGGTCGATCCCCGGACCTCTCCCGATAAGACCAACCTCCGCCTTTTGGTGCTGGCCCTGGAGGATTCGGTCTATTACAGCGCCCCCAATCAGGTGAAGATCCACCGCCTGGTCTGCCGGAGCATCGATCCCTCTGCGCAGGGCCTGCCTCTGGACTTGGTGCCCGGGGTTGTCCAGATCAAACAGGGCGCCATAGCGGTGGACACCATCAACTGGCGAAAAGGGCGACTGTGGCTGGCCGCATTTATCCAGAGCTTTCCCGACCGGGAGATATTGCAATCGGACATGCTAAATCTCTCGTTGCCGGTGTGGGATTTCTCGGTCAGGGTGGGGGATACATTGAAGACGGCCTCCCGGGATTCGCTGGCCCGCTATGTCGGCTTTCTTAAGAACGACGGCAACCAGCCGGATACCTTCTGGGTGGACTTGCCCGACAGCCTGTCCCAGCCTCCGGAGCTGAGCCGCTCACTGTTTGACGGTTCCGGTGCGCCTCTCCTGCGGCCGGCCGGGTTGTATTTGAACCCCGGCGATTCGGTCGGCTTCTATGCCGCCATCGGCAGCTCCGACACCGGATCGTTCCGGGCCGGACTGACCGTCCGCCCGGCCCGACAGCCGGCCATGGTCAAGGCGGTCAACCTTTACCTGAAATCCGTTGAACAGGTGGTGTACGATTTCCACATGACCGCGCCGGACACCATATTGATAGCCGGGGTGGGGGAGATGGCCGAGTTCCCGGTGGTGATCAAGAACACCGGCAACCAGGCCGACAGCATCTATCTGGACCTGCCGGACAGCCTGCTGACACCGCCGAGCCTGGCCAGCAGCCTTTGCGACAGCCGGGGGCTGTGCTATCCCATCCCGTTGGGGGAACATCTGGCGGCCGGCGACTCGCTGGTCAATCTGGTGGTGCATCTCCAGTCATCGACCAGCGGGGGATGCCAGGCCTACCTGACCCTGACCTCCAAGGGCTCTCCGGGGTTGGTCAGGAGGCTGCGCCTGATTCTGGAGGTGGTCAAATGAGAAAGGTTGTGTTAACGGCCGTTGCCGTCTCCGCTTTAGCCGCTGCCGCCGGCGCCTGGACGGTCAAGGGCGGCAGCCGGGCCGACCTTTGGCTGTCCCAGCCAGGCTATGCCCTGGCTTACCGGGAGGCGTTGGATCTGGGGATCAACGGATCGCTCGATGATCGGCTGTCCTTGTCGGCCGGGATCCGTTACCAGCTGGACCAGGAATCGTGGGATGACACCACCCTCCTGTCGGGGATTGCCAAGAAGCACCTGCTGCTGGAGGCGGAAAAGGTCAGCCTGAGGCTGGGGAACTATTATGCCTCCCTGGGCAGGGGGCTGGCCCTTAACTGCATAAGCGATGAGCGGGTCAAGTTGGATCGGGATATTGAGGGGGGCTATCTGAAGGCGGAGCCTTCGGGCTGGCTGGAGGTCAGGGGGCTGGCCGGCCGGGCTTACCAGAATTCGGCCCTGTTGGATGAGCGTAATTTGATGGGGGGAGAGGCCGTTTGCAAGCCGACCCCGCATATCGGGATGGGTGGAATATATTTAGGTAATTATAAAAGATTTGGACCAAAATCTGTTAGATGTTTGATTAAAAGT
>CALGNM010000345.1 GCA_937958665.1 uncultured bacterium
ACCGAGATCTACACTCTTTCCCTACACGACGCTCTTCCGATCTAAGAAGAAGGATGAGCTGAAGCTGTCGGTGCCCACGGTCGGGATGGTCTGCTGCGAAAGAACCTCGGCGGTCTGCGACCAGACCGGCTATTACCTGTCCCCGGACTACAACACCGAGGAATATTCCCGGATCTACGAGAACCGCTTCCTGGAGGTGTCTCAGAACCCCCTGTCGACCTTCTCCATCGACGTCGACCCGGCCAGCTACGCCAATGTCCGGCGCTTTTTAAGCTCCGGGCAGATGCCGCCCAAGGATGCGGTCCGCATCGAGGAGCTGATAAATTATTTCGATTACGATTACCCCCTGCCCCAGGACGGCCGGCCGTTCTCGATCATCGCTGATGCCGCCCCTTGTCCCTGGAACAAAGGACACCGTTTGGTGAGGATAGGCATCAAGGGCAAGGAGATACCACGGGAGAAGCTGCCGCCCAGCAATCTGGTGTTCCTGATAGATGTCTCCGGATCGATGCAGAGCCCAGACAAGCTGCCCCTGTTGAAGTCTGCCTTCAGGATGCTGGTGGAGCAGTTGCGGCCCCAGGACCGGGTGGCCATCGCAGTCTACGCCAGCGCCGAGGGCTTGGCCCTTCCCTCGACCTCCGGAAAGGACAAACGGGCCATCCTGGAGGTGCTGGACAGGCTGGAGGCCGGGGGCTGCACCGCCGGCGCAGCCGGAATTCAGCTGGCCTATAGAGTGGCCGGGGAGAACTTCATCAAGGGCGGCAACAACCGGGTGATACTGGCCACCGACGGCGACTTCAACATGGGCGTATCATCGACTTCGGAACTGATCCGGATGATCGAGCAGAAACGCCAGGCCGGGATATTCCTGTCGGTGCTGGGTTTCGGGCAGGGCAACCTCAAGGACTCCCGGATGGAGCAGCTGGCCGACAAGGGCAACGGCAATTACGCCTATATCGACAACATCACCGAGGCCCGCAAGGTGCTGGTCAGCCAGATGGCCGGGACCCTGTTCACCATCGCCAAGGACGTCAAGATCCAGGTGGAATTCAACCCGGCCCTGGTCAAGGCCTACAAGCTGATCGGCTACGAGAACCGGATGCTGAACAAGGAGGACTTCAATGACGACAAGAAGGACGCCGGGGAGCTGGGGGTGGGCCATACCGTCACCGCTCTGTATGAACTGGTGCCGGCCGGATCGAAAGAAAGGATATCCGAGGTCGATCCCCTGAAATACCAGAACGTCAAGCCCAATCCGGAAGCCAGGCATTCCGATGAGCTGATGACGGTCAAGCTGCGCTACAAGGATCCCGACGGGCAGGAAAGCAGACTGATCAGCCGCCCGGTTCGGGAGACCCGGGACGGGGCTACCCCAGAGGACCTCAAGTTTGCCTCGGCGGTGGCCGAGTTCGGGCTGCTGCTGCGGGATTCCGAGCACAGGGGTCAGGCCAGCTACCGCCAGGTGCTGGAACTGGCCAGAAGCTCCCGGGGCAGCGACCGGGAGGGCTATCGGGCCGAGTTCATCAGGTTGGTGGAGGCGGCCAGCTTGCTGGCAGCCGGAAGGGATTGAGATACAGCCCGACCGCCGCCGTGCCTTTTTTACCCTGGCACGGCGGTTTGGTTTGGGAAGGTGCCGCTTGACTTTAGTTTGGAATTCAGTTATCTTAATGTTCAGCAATGTGGAGGCCGATAAATTGAAGATAACCATTTGCCAGTTGAACCCCTGGGTGGGGGACATCGAGGGAAATGCCAAAAGGATCATCGGTCTGCTGGATCAGGTCAGGGTCCAAAAGCCGGACCTGATAGTCTTCCCCGAGCTGTTTCTAACCGGCTACCCGCCCCGCGACCTGCTGGAGAAGGAATGGTTCCTGGCCCGTTGCCGGGCCGCCATCGAAGACATCAGGATGAAATCCCGGGAATACCCGGAGACCGGCATTCTGTTCGGCGCCCCCAACCCGACCGGTAGGGAAAGGGGCAAGGGTCTTTTCAACTCGGCGGTCCTGGTCCATAACGGCCATATCAATCTTCGCCATAAAACCCTGCTGCCCAGCTATGACGTGTTCGACGAGGTCCGTTATTTCGACCCGGCTGATTCAGTGGAAATTATTGATTTCAAGGGGGAAAAGCTGGGCATCACCATCTGTGAGGACGCCTGGAACCATCCCGATCTGTGGCCGAAGAGAAAGCCATATGATTTCGATCCGGTGGCGGAATTGGCCAGGAAGGGGGCCCGCCTGATGATAAACCTTTCGGCCTCGCCCTTCGAGGCCGGCAAGGAGCGGGCCCGTTTAGAGCTGATCAAGGGCCAGGCCAAGAGGCACGGGGTTCCTTTTCTCTATATAAACCAGATCGGCGGCAACGATGAGTTGATTTTTGACGGACGGAGCTTCGGGGTCGACCAGAATGGCCTTCTGGCCTGGTCGCTTCCGGCCTTTGGCGAGGATGTGGTCACCATTGAAAGCTCATTGCCTGGCAAATCTGCCGAGCCTCCGGCTCAGGACCACACCGAATCAATCTGCCTGGCCCTGCAGCTGGGGGTGAGGGATTATTTCCGCAAGTGCGGCTTCTCCAAGGCGGTGGTGGGCCTGTCGGGGGGGATTGACTCGGCGGTGGTGGCAGCGGTGGCCGTCCGGGCCCTGGGCCCGGACAATGTGCTGGGGATCACCATGCCCTCGCCCTTCTCGTCCCGGGGCAGCGTCGAGGACTCCCGGCAGCTGGCGGCCAACCTGGGAATTGAGATTCGGGAGATATCAATCGCTGAGATCTACCAGGAATACCTGGAGGTCCTGGAGCCGCATTTCCAGGACCGGGGGACGGACACGGCCGAGGAAAACATCCAGGCCAGGATCCGGGGCAACATCCTGATGGCCTTTTCCAACAAATTCGGGCATTTGGTGCTGACTACCGGGAACAAGAGCGAGCTGGCGGTGGGCTACTGCACCCTCTACGGCGATATGAGCGGTGGTTTGGCGGTGATCTCGGACCTGCCCAAGACCGAGGTCTACCGGCTGGCCGGATACATCAACCGGGAGGGGGAGATTATCCCCCGCAGCACCATGTCCAAACCCCCCTCGGCCGAACTGCGGCCGAACCAGACCGACCAGGACACCCTGCCGCCTTATGAGGTGCTGGACCGGATACTGCAGGGATATCTGGAGGACGGATATTCGGGGGAGGACCTGATCGGGCAGGGGCTGGACCGGGCCATCGTGGAATGGGTGATCAGGGCGGTGCGGCTGGCGGAGCACAAGAGGCGCCAGGCGGCCCCGGGCCTCAAGGTCACCGGCAAGGCCTTCGGCGGGGGCCGGAGAATGCCGGTGGCGGCCAGGTACTGACAGGTCTGCCGACTTGAAACTTAATGGGGCGGCGTTGGATGCGGATAAAAGCCATCGTCATCATGCTGGCCCTGGCGGTTGGTTGCGCCCCAGTCCTCCGCAGCCCGGGGCCTGTCCCCAGCCCGGGAATCGGCAATGATGACATAGCTTGGGAGGGCACCCTATTGGGGCTGTATCCCATGGTCAGGGGCGAGGAGTCCAGAAGGCTGCTGGCCCTGGGACGGGAGGCGGTCCCCGGGCTGCGGGCTGCCCTGGCCCACCCCGATAAGTATGCGGCGGCCCATGTGCTGCTGACTTTGATCGCGGGAAACAAGGTGGAGGTCTCGGCCACCCACTGGAACGGTCTCCGGGTGAGCCTGACCGCCGACGGAAAGGCGGTGCTGGGGGAAGGGCAGATGGATGAAATCAGGGAGAGGTGGCAGCAGCCCTGAGCGGGCCGGATATTTCAGGTGGATTGGCCGGAGATAGCCCAGACAAAGAGGCAGGACGATAAGTCCTGCCTCTTTTTATTGTTCCTTGAATAGGCTCGGTTCGGACCATTACAGGGTTCCGTTCTCCGCGGCCTTCTTCATCTTCTCGTTGGCGAAGATGGCGATCTCCACCCGGCGGTTCTGCTGCATGCCCTCCGGGGTGTCGTTGGAGGCGACCGGGTCCGACTCGCCGTAGCCGACCACGGTGAAGCGGGCTCCCTCCACCCCTCGGCCCTTGGCATAGTTGGCCACGGTATTGGCCCGGCTCTCCGACAGCTTTTGGTTGTACTCGTCGCTGCCGCTGGCATCGGTGTGGCCGGCCACCAGGATGTTGGTGTCGGGATATTTGAGCAGGATCACAGCCAGCTTGTCGATGTTCTCCTTGGCCTGGCTGCGAAGCTCCGACTTGTTGACGTCGAACAGGATGCCGGAGTCGAAGGTGATCTTGATCCCCTCCCCGACCCGCTCCACCTTGGCTCCCTCCAAGTCGCGGCGCATCTCCTCGGCCTGCTTGTCCATGTGCCGGCCAATCAGAGCCCCGGCGGTCCCGCCCACGGCCGCTCCGATGATGGCCCCCAGGACCTTGTTGTCAAACTGATGGCCGATGACCCCGCCGACTACCGCCCCGCCGGTGGCGCCGATGGCCCCTCCGGAGAGGGTTTTGTTGGTTCCGCAGCCCGCCTGCATCAGGCAGCAAATAGATACCAGGGCGACAAGAACGCTGGTGGTGTTTTTCTTCATGGTATATCTCCCTGTGAATTGAGTTATAGTTGTCATTATACCTGATGGGGGCCCGAAAATCAAACAAATGTTGGGGGAGGAACAACATTTTCCCTTGATCGTTTTAATGTCCAAGAATGATTGTTACGGAGCTCAGTCCCAGTCAATATGGAATATTAGACTTCGGAGCATTTGCCGCCAGGCTTGGCAGCGGCAGCTGGTTTGCCTCCGGCCGCCAGGCCTGTTAGGAACTAAGGTTTTTAGAAGCCACAAATCAGTATATCCCTTATTGTATCTGCCCGGCAGGTAAAGTAATGTAATTAAGTAGATAAGGATAACCTTAATAAATATCACCAAAACAATCAAACTTTAAGGAGGGAACTGGTAAATGGGTTACACCGACAATGTCTTTGAAATGGTGAAGAAGCGGAACCCGGGGGAGCCGGAATTCCATCAGGCGGTGCACGAGGTGCTGGAATCCCTGAAGCCGGTGATCGCCAAATACCCCGAATTCCAGGAGGCCGGCCTTTTGGAGCGGATCACCGAGCCCGAGCGGGTGTTGATGTTCCGGATACCCTGGACCGACGATAAGGGCAAGGTCCAGGTTAACCGGGGCTTCCGGGTCCAGTTCAACTCGGCCATCGGGCCCTACAAGGGCGGCATCCGTTTCCATCCCTCGGTATATCTGGGCATTATCAAGTTTCTGGGCTTTGAGCAGATTTTCAAGAACTCGCTGACCGGCCTGATGATGGGCGGCGGCAAGGGCGGATCCGATTTCGACCCCAAGGGCAAGTCGGACTCCGAGGTGATGCGCTTCTGCCAGAGCTTCATGACCGAGCTGTGGCGCCACATCGACGCCGACACCGATGTGCCGGCCGGCGACATCGGGGTGGGGGGACGCGAAGTGGGCTACATGTTCGGACAGTACAAGCGGCTCAAGAACCAGTTCCACGGGGTGCTGACCGGCAAGGGCCTGACCTTCGGCGGATCGCTGGTCCGCACCGAGGCCACCGGGTACGGCTGCGTCTATTTCTGCGACGAGATGCTCAAGGACCGCAAGACCTCCTTCGACGGCAAGGTGGTGACCATCTCCGGGGCCGGCAACGTGGCCATCTACGCCCACCAGAAAGCCACCTCGCTGGGGGCCAAGGTGGTGGCCATGTGCGACTCCAACGGCTACATCTACGACAAGGACGGGGTCAACCTGGAGACCATCAGGCAGATCAAGGAGGTGGAGCGCAAGAGGATCAGCGAATACGTCAAGGTCCACAAGTCGGCCGAGTACAAGGACGGCTGCTCCGGGATCTGGAACGTCAAGTGCGACGTGGCCCTGCCCTGCGCCACCCAGAACGAGCTGGACGGCAAGGCGGCCGAGACTCTGGTGAAGAACGGCTGCATCGCGGTGGCCGAGGGCGCCAACATGCCCTGCACCCCGGAGGCGGTTGAGATCTTCATCAAGAACAAGATATCCTTCGGGCCGGGCAAGGCCGCCAACGCCGGTGGGGTGGCCACCTCGGGGTTGGAGATGTCCCAGAACTCCATGCGGCTGTCCTGGACCTTCGAGGAGACCGACAAGAGGCTGCACGGCATCATGGTCAACATCCACAAGGCCGCCCGGGAGGCCTCCGAGGAGTTCGGCACCCCCGGAAACCTGGTCAACGGCGCCAACATCGCCGGCTTCATGAAGGTGGCCAAGGCCATGATGGCCCAGGGAATCGTGTAATAAGGGCTGGTAACGACCAATAACGAGAGCCCCCGCGTCAAGCGGGGGCTCTCTCTGTTCCCAGTCCTGGGCGGGCCATCCATTGCGGACCGGGCTACTTACGCTTGATGTACCCAAGCGCCTGGTTGCTGTCCCCGTCCATGATTACCGAGACGGTGGCGTCGGCTATCTGCTTGGTGATGTTGATCACCCGGATCACCTTCTCCAGCCGCCGGGCCTCGGGCAGTATCTTCCGCAGCAGGTTGGGCGAGCTGCTGAAGAAGCTGTCGTTGAACAGCGATCCCTCCTCGTCGGGGTACAGCGGAAGGTAGCGGATCTGGGCCTCGACCAAATCCTGGAAGAAATGGGTGCCGAACGAAACCTCGGGCACATAATCCTTCTTCTTCCTGGCCACCTCGATCAGCATGGCGGTGTTGTTAATGTCGGAATAGCCCACCCGTACCCCCAGCTTGATGTCCCCCCGGCTGCCCCAGCGGCCGGGCCCGATCAGGATAAACTTCTGGCGGGGCAGCCGGCTGTTAAGCTCGCCGATGGTGCGCCCCACCTGGATCAGCTCCTCCATGGTCGACAGGGAGTCGTATTCGGCGGGGTCCACGTAGACCAGGTACTCGATGCCCTCGACCTGGGCGGTGGTGATGAACTTGTGGGCGGTGAACAGCTGGTCATCCTTGGGGATGTCCCGGGGGACCGGCACCTGCTGGACCCGGCCTGACTGGCTCTGGGGGCGGCACTGCAGCAGGTAGAGCTTGTGGATGTCCCCGTCGCAGGCGAACTCCAGGTCGACCGGCCAGCCCAGCTCCTGGCTGAGGATATCCAGCATGGCCTTGATCTGGGGGATGAATGGCCCGTGGGTCAGCAGCTTGGAGAAGGTGACCACCGGCAGTCCCTTGCCGGAGTCCACCATGGTTCCCACCGGGGAGAACAGCTGGCCATCCTCGTAGATGGAGACGATCTGGGCCAGGGCGGTGAACTCATGGCCGTACTCCTGGACCAGCTTCTCAAAGTTGACCGTCTCGAAGCGGCGGGTGGCCAGGTTGATGACATCGATGTTCTTCTGGGAGTACCACATCACCTCCTCGGGGCTGACGTTGACCTTCAGCCCCGGCTGTCCAGGGCAGACCAGCACCGGGTAATCGTCGCCCACCCGGTCCACCGCCCGGGTGCCCAGACCGGCCACCAGCCGGACGATGCCGTCCTCCCGCCGGATGCGGGGGGACCAGCGGAACTCGTTGGAGCTGAAGGCCACCCCGGCGTAGGCTGGGAAGAAGTACTTGCCGATGCGGCGGCCCACCACCTCCTGAATGATGATCCCCATCTCCTCATTGAAGTCCAGCAGGCCCCGCTCCCGGCGGTACTCGATGGGGTCCGGGCCGAAGACGCTGGCGTAGACCTCCTCGACGGCGTCGATCAGGGCCTCCAGCTTCTCCCGCTTGGTGCCCTGGTTGGCCACGAACAGGCTCTTGTATTTCCCGGCGAAAGCCGCCCCCAGGGTGTCCTCCAGCAGGCTGGAGGAGCGGACCACCAGGGGGCGGTCCCCGAAGTCGTCCAGGGCCAGGTTGAGGCCGGCGATGATCTCCGGCGACATCGAGGAGTTCTTGAAGATTTGCTCGATGTAAGGGTATTCCTGGCGGATCTCCACCGGGTCCCGGTACTTGATGGTGGGCATCTCCTCCAGGGCGTTGAAGTGCAGGAAGTCCAGGATGCCGTCCGAGGTGATGTACCAGGTCTTGGGGATGGCCAGATTTCTGAGGGCGATGTTGTCCTTTTTGGCCGCCATCAGGATCTTCTCGGCCCGGAACAGGCCGGCGGCCTTGCCCCCCAGCTTGCCGTTGCCGGTGGAGGGCCCGATGGTGCGGGACAGGACCGGGGCGAAATCGAAGACGGTCACGTAGTTCTTGGTGGTGTTGATGTAGTCCAGATCCTCGCTGAAGAAGCGGCGGATCAGGGCCACCCGCACCCCGATCCGTTCCTCGGGCGACAGGCTCTTCTGGGCGTCGGGCATCAGGGTGAAGCGGGTGACCGCCTCGGCGATCTCGCCCAAAGATACGTCCCGCTTCTCGGCGGTCATGGCCAGGAAGCGGGCCTGCTCGTGCTTGACCCACAGGCTGATCATGCGGGTGATCTCGTCGGAGCTGACCTCCCGGGAGGCGATGTTGAACACCTCGTCCATGATCTCCTGCAGCAGCACCTGGTTGATGCGGGGCATGGGCTGGTTCTCGCTGTATTCCCAGTCGGTGGATGATGAGTCCAGCCGTTTCATCAGCAGCTCGATCTGGGAGATGTTGCGCTTGTAGAGGTAGTTCATCATCTTGCGGCCGATCCGGTTTAAAAGAACCGGATTGGTGTCACGCAGCAGGTCGACGATGACCTGCCATTCCGGCTTGTGTTCGGACAAGGCGGTCCTCCCCTTGGTTTTGGTTGCAGGTTTGGCCGGCCAAATTATCAGCCGGGCAGGATCATCCCGTGCCCGGTCCGGCCGTCGATCAGCACCGCCAGAGGCTGCTCGAAACGCAGGTGGCGGACGTTTTCCGATTCATGGGCCGCCGGCCTTTTCTCCAGCATCCTCCAGTTCATGGTTCCCTGTTCCGGGTTAAGCGGGATGGTGAAATAACCGATCCTCAGCGAGGTCATGTTCTGGAAGAAGTGGGACCCCTGGGAGGGGTCGACGTTCATGTCGGGCAGGCTGACCTCCACCATGGCCTTGGCCCGGCTGATCTGGTTCCACCTGACCGGGATGCCCAGCCAGGGATCGGAAGACCCCCAGCGCCCCGGGCCGATCAGGATGTAATGACGGCCCTCCTCCTTGAGCCGGGTGTTGAACTTCTCGATCTCGTCGGCTATCTTTTGGGTGTTGGCGGCATTGAAGGTCTCCGGCTTGACGTAGATCACGTCGCTCAGCTCCCGGTTGACCCCGTTGCCCAGCACCTGCCGGCTGTAGCAGATGGCCTGGCGGCGGCTGTCCTCGTCCAGGTCGACCCTAACCAGCTCGTCGCCCACCACCAGGGGCCGGACCTGGAGAAAGCCGAAATCGGCCGGCATCACATTGCGGGCATCCAGGTTGGCCGCGAACTCCATCTCGATCGGACAGCCCATGGCCTCCTGGGAAAGCCCCAGCAGCCGCTCCAGCAAAGGGGCTAAGGGGAAGACCTGGTTCTTGAGGATGTTGGCGAAGCTGATGGTGCGGGGCCCGCGGTGGTTGATGCCGTCGTAGAACCGGTCGTCCTGGGCCGAATAGGTGGAGGCCAGGTTGGCCAGGACCCCGTCCGTCTCGGCCTGCTGCAGGTCCAGCTTGAGCAGGTACTGGTCCTCGTCGGCAAAGGCGGTGGAGGCCAGGGGCCGGAGGTTGACGGCGTAGAATTCCCGCTGGGAGTTATTGAGCATCTCCCGGGTGGTGCCGAACTGGGGCAGGACCTTGGGATAGGCCGGGGTGAAACGCAGGGAGACCCCGCCGTCCACCACCGTCTTGCCCAGGCCCAGGGCCACGTTGACCACCCCGTCCTGGGGGGTGGCATTGCCCACCGGGTAGTAGTTGTAGGAGCGGGCCACCCCGGAGAAGTCGGGGTAGAAGGACGTCCCCCGGGGCTGTCCCACCACCTGCTGGATGACCACCGCCATCTTCTCCTCCTCCACCCGGTGGCCGGTGGACTCGATGTAGGCCTTGGCCTGCTGGAAGAAGGTGGAGGCCCACACCAGCTTGATGGCGTTGGCCAGGCTGAGGAACCGGGCGTCGAGGTTGTCCTGGTTGTTGGGGATCATCTTGGTGACATAGATCCCGGCGAACGGCTGGTAGAGGGCGTCCTCCAGCAGGCTGGAGGAGCGGACCGCCAGGGGGCCTTTCAGCTGCCGGATGAAGTCCAGCAGGTCGCCGACGATGGTGGCCGGCAGCTCGGCATGGAGGAAGGCGTTGGCGATCCGGATATCCGAGCCCTCCCGGAGGGCCGGGGCGAAAAGGTCGTTCTGGCGGATGAATTCGTCGAACAGGTCGGTGCCCAGCACCAGGGTGCGGGGGATCGATATCCGGACTCCGGGAAATTCCTCCTCCTTGAGATTGGCGGTCAGGACCTTGTCGATGAAGGCCAGCCCCCGGGCCTTGCCACCCATCGAGCCGCCCCCCAGCCGGTAGAAATGCCACTGGCTGATCTTGAAGCGGCGGGAATAATAGAGGACGCTGCCCCGGTGCATCCCCTGATGGTGCTCCAGCAGGGTGTCCACGATGGCCCGGCGCAGCTCGGCCGGGTCGGAAATCTCCGCCACCCGGGGGTGCGAGATCTTCTGGGCCAGCCGGAACTCGGTGCGGACCAGCAGCCAGCGCCGGAGGTCGCCGTGGCGGTAATAGGAGGCCAGGATATCGGGGGGCAGGCTGTCCACCACCGAGAGGAAGCCCTCAATGTTGGCAACCCTGGCCACCTCCACCCCGTCTTGGTCACGGAACACCAAGTCTCCGAAGTTGAAGTGCTCAGCCAGAATCCGGTGGAAGTCGGCCCTCAAGGTGGGGCTGGTCTTCAACAGGTGCTGGGCATTCAGCTCCCGGGCCGCCTGGGCGGTATTCTGCTCGCTGGATTGGATCATAACCGGCAGGTAGGGCTGCTCGCTCCGGATCAGCTTGACGAAATCGATCCCGGCCCGATCGTCCAATCTCCCTTGGCGGGGGCAGCGGATGTCGCTGAAGATCCCCAGCATGCTGTCATGGAACCTCTGGTAGATGGCCACCGCCTGCTCGTAGGTGCTGGCCAGATGGACCTGGGGGCGGCCGTTCTGGCGCAGGATCCGCTGGGTGAAGGTCAGGTTGTCCTGCAGCAGGCTGCTGGTGTGGTTCCACAGCTCCTCGTAGATCTGATAGATGTAGGAGGAATAGAACTGGACCGAGTCCTCCAGCATCAGCAGGTTGGGCACCCCCACCAGGGCGGTGTCGTGGTCGCAGTTCTTGACATCCTCTATGTACTGGATGATCCCGGCCATGATCTTGCCGTCGCCCTGCCAGGCGAAGATCTTGTCCACCGATTTTCCGTCGTCGGCCTCGGTCAGCCGCTGGAGCTCCGGGGTGTTGTAGGCCAGGACCACCACCGGCAAACCCGGCTGCTTGTCCTTGACCGCCCGGCCGAAGCTGAAGGGGTCCATGTCCCCCAGCCGCTGGATGGTGACCACCATGTCGAAATTCCCATCATCCAGGGCCTTGAGGGCGGCCTGGCCCCCGGTCACCCGGGTGATGGTGGGCACGTAGCCCAGGTCCCGCTGCTTGTAGATCTGGCCCAACAGGTCGGCCAGCCGGCCCTCTTCCTCCAGGATGAAGGAATCATAAAGGCTGGCCACCAGCAAAACCTTGCGCACCCGGTAGGACATCAGCCGCTGAAGCTTGGACGAATAGAAATCGTCCAGCGGCAGCAGGCTGCCCGGGATGTAGTGGGGATCGTTTGAGGTCATAGCGGCTTGAATTGATATGTCATTAGTATATGCCAAGCCCCGCCCTAAAATCAATGATTATTTTGGGACGCCGGCCGAAGCCAAGAAGGCGCAGGAGTTTCTCCTGCGCCTTCTGGCAACTGATGACCGGGGACAGACCAGCCGTACTATACCCAGCCCCTCAGCTTGCAGGCCTGGGCCACCCGCTGGATGGCGATCATGTAGGCCGCGTCGCGCATGTAGACCTTCTTGTCGCGGGCCATGGCCGAGACCTTCAGGAAGGCGTCGGTCATCTTGGTGTCCAGCTTGGACAGCACCTCGTCCTTGGTCCAGAAGTAGTTCATGTTGCACTGCACCTGCTCGAAATAGCTGCAGGTGACCCCGCCGGCGTTGGCCAAAAAGTCGGGGATGACGAAGATGCCTCGCTGCTTGATGATCTCATCGGCCTCGGGGGTGGTGGGGCCGTTGGCGCCCTCGGCGATCAGCTTGACGTTCTTGCCCATCTTGGGGGCGGTGTCCTTGGTGATCTGGTTCTCCAGGGCGGCCGGCACCAGGATGTCCACATCCTGCTCGATCCAAGCGTTGCCGTCCAGCACCTCGTAGCCCTTGTCCTTGGCCTTGGCCTTGTCGATCCCGCCGAATCGGTCGGTGATCTTCAACAGCTCGTCGACGTCGATGCCGGTCTTCTTGAGGAAGGTGTAGGACTTCTGGTCGGCCTGGTCCCAGCAGGAGACGCAGACCGGGGTCCCGCCGTACTCCTTGTACAGCTTGACGGCATACTGGGAGACGTTGCCGAAGCCCTGGAAGGCGGCCTTGGTCTTCTTGATGTCGATGCCCATCTCCCGCAGGGCCTCGCGCACGCAGTAGATCACCCCGTAGCCGGTGGCCTCGGTGCGGCCCAGGGACCCGCCCACCCCCAGCGGCTTGCCGGTGATGAAACCCGGGTACTTGCCGTTGTGGATCTTCTCGTACTCGTCCATCATCCAGATCATGTGCTGACCGCTGGTCATCACGTCGGGGGCCGGAACATCCTGGAAGGGGCCGACATTGTAGGCGATCTGGCGCACCCAGCCGCGGCAGATGCCCTCCTGCTCCCGTTCGGAAAGGTGGTGCGGGTCGCAGATGACGCCGCCCTTGCCGCCGCCCAGGGGGATGTCCACCACCGAGCACTTCCAGGTCATCCAGGTGGCCAGGGCCCGGACGGTGTCCACCGTCTCCTGGGGATGGAAGCGGATCCCGCCCTTGGCCGGGCCGCGGGCATCGTTGTGCTGGACCCGGAAGCCGCGGAACACCTTGACGCTTCCGTCATCCATCCGCACCGGGATGTTGAAGTGATACTCCCGCATGGGGTTGCGCAGGAGCTCACGGGTGGCCTGATCCAGCCCCAGCTTCTCGGCCACGCCGTCGAACTGCTTTTGGGCCATCTCAAAGGCATTGAAGGACTTGTCAGCCATGTCGAACATCTCCTATGAGTATTGATAAGTTATGAAACCCCTGCTGAATGGCCCGTCAGATTGGGCAAATTCGGCAGAGGCCTCTGTTATTCACAAGTACGTATGTGAATTATATCACAACCGCACCATAAAGTCAAACGGCCAAAGTCCCACCATGGCTTCAACCAGTTGGCCGGCAAGGGATAAATATATTTTTCGCCGGACGGACCGGGAAGAGATTATCCACATAATTTTGGGGATTTGAGCCCAAGGTGCCTTCTCTTGACAAAGGGCCCCATAATGCGTATACTTGTCGCAGCTGGGGGAGCATTATTGTCCATTGGACAGGCTGAGAGGCCCGCGCAAAAGAAAGGGCGGGCGACCCCTGAACCTGAACTGGGTAAAGCCAGCGGAGGGAAGCAACGGGTGGGGAACGGTAACCGGCTTTTGCTCCGTCGGACATGGGCAAAAGCTTTTTATTTATTTTGGAACTTATGGTCATAATCCTGAACGGAAAAGAACGCTCTGTCAACGGCCAAAAAACCATCGCCGGATTGTTGGAAGACCTGGGCCAGGATGCGGGCCGGGTGGTGGTGGAGCACAACGGAAGAATCGTCACCGGGGATGGCCTAAAAACTGCCCGGCTTCAGGAGGGCGATGTGCTGGAGGTGGTCAGATTGGTGGGCGGGGGTTGATTCTTTGCCGGCATTTTGTTTTTCGGAGGTTCGTTGGGTTCCAACCAAAAGTTAAGGATCGGATATGGATGAAAGGATGGCCAAGCCACTGGTCATAGCCGGCCGGGAGATCAAATCCCGCCTGATGATGGGCACCGGAAAATTCTCCAGCCCCCAAGTGATGGCCGAGGCCCTGGAAGCCTCGGGGGCCGAGATCGTGACCGTGGCCCTGAGGCGGGTGGAATTCGGCAATCCCCAGGACGACATCATCTCCCAAATCGACCAGCAGAGATATCTGCTGCTGCCCAACACCTCGGGGGCCCGGGATGCCCAGGAGGCGGTGCGCATCGCCCGGCTGGCCCGGGCCGCCAGCGGCTGGGACTGGCTGAAACTGGAGGTCACCCCCGAGCCCAACTACCTGCTGCCCGACCCAATCGAGACCCTCAAGGCCGCCGAGATCCTGGTCAAGGAGGGCTTCGTGGTGCTGCCCTACATCAACGCCGATCCGGTGTTGGCCAAAAGGCTGCAGGATGCCGGCTGCGCTGCGGTGATGCCCCTGGGGTCCCCCATCGGCTCGGGGCGGGGGATCAAGACCGCCGAACAGATCGAAATTATAGTTCAGCAGGCCACCGTGCCGGTGGTGGTGGATGCCGGGCTTGGCCTGCCTTCCCATGTCTGCCAGGCCTTTGAACTGGGGGCCGATGCGGTGCTGGTCAACACCGCGGTGGCGGTGGCCCAAGACCCGGTGGCCATGGCCCGGTCCTTCCGCCTGGCGGTGGAGTCGGCTGCTGAGGCCATAGCGGCCGGGCCGATGGGCCAATCGGGGGCCGCCTCGGCCTCCAGCCCCCTGACCGGCTTCTTGAGATGAGCGGCTTTTACCAGATAATAGAATCCTTGGAGGGTTCCCGGCCCCAAAACAGGATCGCCGATTGCACCACCGGCCAGGTCAAGGCCCTGCTGGACCATATCCGCACCGGGGGGCAGGCCGGCCCGGAGGAGATGCCCAGACTGGTCTCGCCGGCCGCCTCCGAGCTGCTGGAGCCGATGGCCCAATTGGCCCGGGCCATCACCGCCCGGAGGTTCGGCAAGACCATCCAGATGTACGCCCCCCTCTATATCTCCAACCACTGCACCAATTCCTGCCTATACTGCGGGTTCAATATCCACAACCAGATAGTGCGGAGGACCTCAGGGCGGGAGGAGATTCTGGCCCAAGCCCGGCTGCTGAAAGGCCGGCATCTGGGGCAGTTGCTTTTGGTCAGCGGTGAGTGCCCTTCCCAGGTGGGGGTGGAACTGCTGGAGGGCACAGCCTCCGATCTCAAGGGGATGTTCCCCTCACTGGCCATCGAGGTCTACCCCCTGGACCAGGAGGGCTACGCCCGCCTGGTCCAGGCTGGGATCGACAGCCTGACCATCTACCAGGAAACCTATGACCGTAAGCTTTACGCCCACGTCCATCCGGCCGGGCCCAAGGCCGACTACCGTAACCGGCTGGGAGCGCCGGAGCGGGGGGCGGCGGCGGGGTTCCGCCAGGTGGGCATCGGGGCGCTGCTGGGCCTGACCGACTGGCGGACCGAGTCGATCTACCTGGCCCATCATGCCGCCTACCTGTCCCGCCAGTATTGGCGGAGCCAGGTGGCAGTGTCCTTCCCCCGCCTCCGCCCGGCGGCCGGGGGATACCAGCCGGAGTTCCCGGTCTCCGACCGGGAGCTGGTCCAGATGATCTGCGCCTTCCGCCTGCTGTTTCCCGACGCCTCACTGGTGCTGTCCACCCGGGAGCCGGCCCAGCTGCGGGACAATCTGGTGGGACTGGGCATCACCAAGATGAGCGCCGGCTCCAAGACCGCTCCCGGCGGGTATCTGGACGAACATGGGGCCGAGGGCCAGTTCGACGTGTTCGACGGCCGGTCGGTGGAGGAGGTGGCCGGGATGATCAGGGCCCGGGGCTGCGATCCGGTCTGGAAGGACTGGGATCGGGGTTTCGAGGGGTAGCCGGGCATGGTCAAGCGTCTGGCCATCACCGGGGGCAGGGTGCGGGCAGCCGGCCGTCTGGCAGGGCCTCAAAGGCCGCCAGCCGGACTGGAGGGGGATGAGGCGCTGCTGCTCAAGGAGAGGGTCAAGGAACTGGAGGCCCTGCACAACACCTCCCGGCTGCTGCACCTGAAGGAGCTGCCGGTGGACTTCGTGATGGCCGACATCATCGAGAGCCTTCCCCGGGCCTGGCAGTATCCGGAGATCGCGGTGGTCCGGATCAGGTACGGCCGCAAAAGCTACGCCTCGAGGCGCTTCCGGTCCACCCGCTGGAGGCAGAGCGCCGAGTTCGGCCCGCCCCGGGAAAGCCGGGGATCGATAGAGGTCTGCTACCTGGAGAAGAGGCCCCCCCGCTACGAGGGGCCGTTCCTGAGAGAGGAGCGGGACCTGATAAACTCCCTGGCCGAAATGCTGAACTCGTTCTTCCTGCGGAGGGAGGCCGAGCAGGCCCGGCTTTCGGCCTACCAGCACCTCAACCGGACGGTGGCCCGCCGGACCGCCCAACTCAGAAAACTCAACCGGAGGCTGGAGGGCGAGCTGGACCAGCACCGCCGGGACCGGGACCGGATCAAGCGATACCAGCAGCAGCTGAGGGAGCTGGCCTCCGAGCTCTCATTGGCCGAGGAGCGGGAGCGCAAGGCCCTGGCCTCCGACCTGCACGACCAGGTGGGCCAGACCCTGGCCATGATCAAGCTCAAGCTGATGGGGATGCCCCTTCCGGCCAGCGCCCGGGGCCTCCGCCGGGAGATGGATGACATCCGGCGGATGCTGGACCAGTCCATTCAGCACACCCGGAACCTGACCTTCGAGATCAGCCCACCGGTGCTCTACGAGCTGGGCCTGGTGCCGGCCCTGGAATGGCTGGGGGAGCAGTTCCAGACCAAGTACCGGCTGGAGGTGGCGGTCGATTCCGACCGCCGCCGTCTGAAGCTGAGCGACGAGCTGCAGTTCGTCCTTTTCAAGACGGTCCGGGAGTTGTTGGTCAATGCGGTCAAACATTCCGGGGCCGGCCGGGTGTCCATCGCGGTCAAGGCCAGAGGCCGGGGGCTGAGGCTGACGGTGCGGGACGACGGGCGGGGCTTCGATCCCAAAAAGCTTAAAAACGTTTCGATCCGGGGTTCGGGCTTCGGGCTGGTCAGCATCAGGGAACGGCTGAAGTGCCTGGGGGGCGACCTGGCGATAAGCTCCGCTCCGGGGCAGGGGACCACCGTCGAGGTGACGGTGCAACGGGGGAAGGGTTGATATGAGCATAAAGATTCTGATCGCCGACGACCACAAGATGGTGCGGGAAGGGCTGAAGACCCTGCTGGACAAGCAGGTGGGCATGAAGGTGGTGGGCGAGGCCTCCAACGGGATCCAGGCGGTCAAGCTGGCCCTGGAGCTGGAGCCCGAGGTGGTGATCATGGACATCACCATGCCCGACCTCAACGGCATCGAGGCCACCAAAAGGATCAAGGCCAAGCGGCCGGGAGTCAGGGTAATCGCCCTGTCGATGCATTCCGATCGCCGCTTCATGGAGGAGGTGCTCAAGAACGGGGCCTCCGGCTACCTGCTGAAGGACTCGGCCTTCGACGAGCTGGCGGTGGCCATCCGGACGGTGACCAAGAACCGGACCTACCTGAGCTCCCAGCTGGCCGATCTGGTGCTCAAGGACTATGTCAGCCAGCTGAGCCGCAAGGAACCCACCGCCTATTCCAAGCTGACCTCCCGGGAGCGCGAGGTGCTGCAGATGCTGGCCGAGGGCCACACCACCAAGCAGATATCGCTCCGGATCCACGTCAGCATCAAGACGGTGGAGACCCACCGCAAGCAGCTGATGGACAAGCTGGGCATCCACAGCATCGCCGGACTTACCAAGTACGCCATCAGGGAGGGGATCACCAAGCTGTGACCAACCAGGCGGTGAAGATAGCATGAGCGATCGGGAAATCCGGGAGCAGCGGCGGCAAGCTTTTGAGGCCGTCGACCTTTATCCGGTCACCGACCAGGAGCAGTCCCGGGGCCGGTCCGACCTGGAGGTGCTGGAGGGCCTGATCGCCGGCGGGGCCAAAATTGTCCAGCTGAGGGAGAAACGCCTTTCCAAGCGGGGGTTGTTCTCCTTGGCGGCCGCCTTCCGGGAGCGGACCGCCCGGGCCGGGATGTTGCTGATCATCAATGACCACCTGGACATCGCCCTGGCCTGCGGGGCCGACGGGGTGCACCTGGGGCAGGACGACCTGCCCCTGCCGGAGGCCCGCCGGCTGGCCCCCCAGCTGCTGATCGGGGCCTCCAGCCACAACCTGGAGGAGGCTTTGGCTGCCCAGGACCAGGAGGCGGACTACGTCAACATCGGCCCGATCTTTCCCACCAGGACCAAGGAACTGTCGATTCCCCCGCTGGGGCCGGGGGCCATTGCAGAAACCGGCCCCCGGCTTCAGGTGCCGTTCACGGTGATGGGAGGCATCAACCGGGCCAACATCGGAGCCGTGCTGGAGGCCGGGGCCCGGCGGGTGGCGGTGGTGACCGCCGTCACCCTGGCCCCGGACATCCCCGGAGCGGTCCGGGAGCTGAGGGGGCTGATCCGGAAGGCGGCCGGAGCCGGCCGGGACGAATCCTTCGGTTGACATCCGGCATCAAATGGAATAGAATCCACCAGCAATTCTGGGAGACGATGGAATGTACAGCGAAAAGGTGATGGACCACTTCATGAACCCCCGCAACATGGGGGAGATCGAGCAGCCCGACGGCACCGGGATGGTGGGCAACCCGGTGTGCGGCGACATGATGAAGATCATGCTGAAGATTGAGAACGACGTCATCACCGACGTCAAGTTCAAGACCTTCGGCTGCGGGGCGGCCATCGCCACCTCCAGCATGGCCACCGAGCTGGTCAAGGGCAAGACCATCGAGGAGGCCCTCAAAGTGACCAACAAGGCGGTGACCGAGGCCCTGGACGGACTGCCGCCGGTCAAGACCCACTGTTCGGTGCTGGCCGAGGACGGCATCCGGGCGGCCATCAACGACTATCTGGTCAAGCACGGCCGGCCGGGTCTGGAGCTGAAGGCGGCCGGGCACGAACATGGGCCCGAGGAGGGATGAAAGTCATGATTGATCAAAAACGGATGCCTATATTACATACTTGACATTTTGTCAATATATGATATAATATCAATATAGGGTTGGAGCATTGCTCGATAGCTGTTTAGAAGGGGCCTTTGGCTCCGAGCAGGCCAAAAAGATCATACGGGCCATTATCTCTGACGGCACCGTAGTCTATACCAGACACGCGAAACAGGAGATGCAGGCCGATGGTTTAACCACCGTTGATTGTGTCAATGTATTGCGCGGCGGAATTGTTGAGCCTGCAGAATGGGAGAACGGCGCCTGGAGATACCGGGTTCATACTACAAAGATTTATGTCGTAGTTGAACTGGATGCCCAGGACCGGTTGACGCTTATCACGGCATGGAGAAAGCCGTAAAACGGGAGGAGGAGCGATGAAATGTCCTAACTGCAGGGGAGAAATGACCTCAAAGAAGGGAAACTATTTATACGAGGAATCTGGCCTTCGCTACGTAACCTTGCAGAATGTGGTTGTAAGCAACTGCGGCCAATGCGGCGAACAAACGGTGGCCATACCGAAAATCGAAGAATTGCACCGGGTCATAGCCCAGGCCATCATCAAAAAGAAGGAACGTCTCTCGGCAGAGGAGGCCCGTTTTTTGCGCAAGTGCCTGGGTTGGTCTGGCAAGGACTTCGCCGAGCATATGGGGGTGACTCAGGAAACGGTGTCCCGATGGGAGAACGGCAAGGAGCCTATGGGCCCTGTGGCTGACAGGCTTCTGCGGTTGATCCTGGCCCAGCAACAGCCTGTAGACAGTTATTCGGTTGACCTGTTGCGTGAGGTTGGGCAGGCAAATAAAAAGCAATCGCGCATGGAGATAATTGCGGATACAGATCGGAAGAGCGTCGTGTAGGGAAAGAGTGTAAATCTCGGTGGTGGCCGTA
>CALGNM010000346.1 GCA_937958665.1 uncultured bacterium
GACCACCGAGATCTACACTCTTTCCCTACACGACGCTCTTCCGATCTTGCCACATCCCGGTTGGGACCGGCCCTGCTGGCCGGAGCCTTTCTGCTGTTGTGGTTCGCCGCATCGTTTTATGGGGGGCGATACAGCTGGGGCTTCGACCATCTGCGATATTACCCGCTCTGGTTGAGGCTGGCCTGGCTGGCTGGCGGCCTGTCCGGGCTGGCAATGCTGGGCCTGATCCAGATTCCGGATAACTGGTCGGAAGCCCCCCGGGCCAGGTTATGGCCCGGAATCCTGGTCCTGCTGGCCGTCCTTTGTTTTTACCTGTTCCGCCAGGCCGTCCCCCTGCTGGGAGACGGCTTTTTGCGCGTCCGGGAGATCAGCGGGGGCCGGGTGTTCTCCCTGACCGAGCCGCTGACCACCATGCTGCATGGGCTGGCCTACCGCCTGACCGCCCCGGGGCCGGGTGAACTGGATACTGCGGCCAGATGCTATCGGGCCATCAGCCTGGCCTCGGGAGCGGCGGCGGTCTGGCTCTATCACCTGACGGCCGTCCGGTGGTTCCCGAAAAACTATCTGCCGGCCCTGGCCCTGCTGATAGGGCTGGGCTCCAATCTGGTCTTCTTCGGCTACGTGGAGAGCTACGGTCCGCTGCTGGCGGGGGTGGCGGCCTTCGCCTGGCTGGGTTCGAAAATCTTGGAGGAGGGCCGGGGTGGGGTCTCGGCGGTCCTGCTGCTGGGCCTTATCGTGTCCCTGCATGCCAAGGGGATCTTCCTGCTGCCGGCCCTCCTGTATCTGCTGGCCGCCAGGTGGCCGGACCTGGGCCGAAAAATGTGGTGGGCCGTTCCCCTGGCGGCGGCCCTGCCGCTGGCGGTGGTGCTGGCCGGCAAGCTGGTGTCTCCGGATGTCCACTGGCAGGCCTCGCTGGGCGAGATACCCCGCCATCCCATCCTTCCCCTCTGGGCCGGCCGGTGGGGTTACGGCCTGCTGTCGCCCGGCCATTGGCTTGATGTTGCCAACCAATACCTGCTGATGGCCCCGGCCGGGCTGTTTTTGCTTGGGGGGCTGATTTCGTTCCGGCGGGGCATCAGGGCTGATGGGCCTGGCCGCTTCCTGGGGTTGATGGCCGCCGGCGGGCTGGTGTTTGTTTTCATAACCGACCCCAAGCTGGGCACCGCCCGGGACTGGGACCTGTTCGCCTGGGCCGGGCTCCCGGCCGGGCTGTGGGCCCTGCACCTGGCCCGCCGCCTTCCCGGGCCCCGGGCGCTTTTGATGACAGGCGGGTTTCTGTCGTTGTGGCTGATGCTGCCCTGGGTCCACCTCAATTCCCGGGAGGATCTTTCCATTCAAAGATATGTCCGTCTGCTGGAGGACGACCAGCGTTCGGCCGCCTACGGATACGAGGGCCTGGCCATCTACTACCGGCAGTCCAAGAAAACAGACCGGGCCGAGTGGGCCTACCGGCGGGCGGTGGAACAGGCCGGGGACAACCCCCGGATGCTCTACAACTATGGGACAATCATGGTGCAGAACGGGCGGCCGGCCGAGGCGGCCGAATATTTCGCCCGGGCCATCAGCCTGAGCCCGGAGGTGTTCTTCTACTGGAACGACTATGGCAGCGTGCTGATACGGTTGGGCGATTACCGGCGGGCCCAGCAGGCGCTGGAGCGGGCGGTGGGCCTGAAGCCCGACAGCCCCGATGCCTGGTACAACCTGGGCATCGTTCATTCAGCCCAGGGCCAATGGCCGGCGGCCGAGCAGGCCTTCGGCCGGGCCATCGCCAACCGTTTCCCGGATCCGTGGGTCCAGGTCTATCGGGGCGAGGCCCAGATGAACCTGGGGCTTTACCGGGAGGCCGAAAAAAGCTTTCAGCGGGCCATCGAATCCGGCGTCCGGGACAGCCAGGTTTATGAACTGCACCGCCAGGCCCAGTCCGAAATCGGGCGGAGGGGACGATGACCGGGGGCAAAAATACCTGGCGTATCTTAAACACCGGGCTCCGGGGCGGGGCGGCCAACATGGCCCTGGACCAGGCCCTGGCGGAGTCGGTGGCGGCCGGCCGCTCCCTGCGCCTGGTGCGCTTCTATGGCTGGAACCCCCCGGCGGTGTCCCTGGGCTACCATCAGCCGGCCTCCGACCTGGACCTGCCGGCCTGTCTTCGGGCCGGCTTCGAGGTGGTGCGGCGCCCCACCGGGGGGCGGGCGGTGCTGCACCGGGACGAGTTCACCTACAGCGTGATCGCCCCGGAATCCGACCCCCTGGCCCAGGGCGGGGTGCTGGAGTCCTACCGCCGGATTGCCGCCGGACTGCTGGCCGGCCTGGAGCGGCTGGGGGTGAGGGCCGAGATGTCCCGCAGCGCCCTGCCCCAGGGATCGGCCCACGGGGCGGCCCTGTGCTTCGCCGCCGCCGGGCGCTATGAGATCACCGCCGGGGGCCGCAAGCTGATCGGCAGCGCCCAGCGCCGGATGGACGGGGTGATGATCCAGCAGGGCTCCCTGCTGCTGTCCTGCGACCAGAACCTGCCCCTGTTGCCGGGGGGAAAGTCCTTCCCGGCCGAGACCGCCACCCTCCAGGGACTGCTGGGGCGGGAGGTGGGGCTGGCCGAAGTGGCCCAAGCCATGGAACAGGGTATGAGCGGGGCCTGGGCGGCAAAATTCGAGCTGCGGCCGCCGACCGCCGAGGAGGAGGAAAGGTCGCGGGAGTTGGCGAAAAATTTTTCTATAGCCAGATTGTAAAATTTTAGTTGACATGAAGGCCGATTTGATTTAGACTTAATGTATTAGGCGGAAAAGCATTTGCTTTTCGCTAGGCAGGCTATTTATTCAATCCGCTATGAGTTTGCAAGTCAATCTTTCCGATTTCAATCTTTCCGAGATCATCTACCTGCTGGTCCATTTCAAGAAGACCGGGGTGATCACCGTCAAGGCCGGCAAGAACTACGGCGAGATCTACCTGGACCAGGGCCGGGCGGTCCATGCCGCCTACGGCGACATCAAGGGCAGCGAGGCGGTGTACGGGCTGTGTCTGGAGAGCGCCGGCGAGGCCAAGTTCACCCCGGGGGCCAAGGCCACCGAGGAGACCATCAAGGAGGGAGCCGACGCCCTGATCCAGGAGGGCGACCGCCGCCGGACCGAGATGGCCGAGGTGCTCAAGAGCCTGCCGCCCTTCAACACCGTGCTGGTGCGCACCGCCCAGGCCCCGGACGAGACCGGGGTCACCATCCGCCGCAGCGACTGGACCATCCTGGCCCTGATCAACGGCAAGAAGGACATCCGGACCATCATCGACGAGAGCAAGCTGGGGGTGCTGGAGGTGGCCAAGACCCTGGCCTGGTTCCTGTCCAAGAACCTGGTGGCCGACCCCCTGGAGGTGGAGCGGACCCTGGAGGAGAAGGTGGGCCTGATCAACCTGATGCTGGAGGAGTTCGGGGTCAAGGGCACCGGGGTGGCCCCCTGGATGGAGCTGGTCAAGTCCACCCTGGCCGAGGCCGACAAGGGCGGGCACCTGATGCGCCATCTGGAGTTCTCGGGGTTCTCGGTCAAGGTCAAGGAGGGCGGCAAGACCGACCTGGTCAAGGAGGACGTCATCGCGGCCGCCAACCAGACGGCCGAGGCCCTGTACCAGAAGGGCATCAAGGAATACGGGCCGATGCTGGCCAAACACAAGTACCAGTCCGTCCAGAAGCTGGCCAAAGGGGCCTGAGCCCGTCAACACGTAGGGAGAGATTATGGCCAAGGAACCTGCCGAGCTGATCGACAGCATCCTTAAGATGGAGGGGGTCAAGAGCAGCGCCGCCGTCTCCAAGGAGGACGGCTCGGTGATCAAGGCGTCCTCCGGGGCCCCCGGCAACCTGGGCGAGGTGGTGGCCTTCATCGGGTCGGCGGCCGAGGTGATCACCAGCAACCTGGAGCTGGGGGGCCTGAACTCGGTGGTGGCCGAGGGCGAGGGCCATCAGCTGCTGATCATGCCGTCGGGCGGGGCCTACCTGGGGGTCCAGCTGGCGGGGGGGCAGGTCCCCTGGTGGGCCCTCCAGATCAACCCCATCGAGATGCTGTCCGAGGACAAGATGGCCGAGATCTCGGAGGCCGAGGAGCTGCTTAAACAGAAGGTGATTCTTCTCAACCTGCTGTTGGAGGAGTTCGGGGCCAAGGGCGAAAAGGCCTCCGAGTGGCAGGAGATGCTGGCCCGGGAGATAAAGAACGTCGATCCTCAGGGACGGCTGGAGCGGATGGTCGAGCCCGGGCTGGGCCAGGTCACCGTCCGGGCCGGAATCAAGACCGACATCTCCAAGAAGGAGGTGGGGGACGCCTTCGAGAAGCTGGTCAACCTCACCTGCAAGAAGGCCATCGCCTCCATCGGCTTCGTGGAGGTCAAACAGAAGTTCCAGGCGGTGATCTCCCGCCTGGCCTCGGAAAAGAGGTAGGGCCCTGCTATGGAAGAACTGCTGATCAGATTGTCGGGCCTGCCGGGGGTCACCGGCAGCTTCTTTGTGGGTAATGACAACAGCTTTGTGTCCCAGTCGCTGTCCTCCTCCTTCAACCAGGATAACGCCAAGAAGGCGGTGATGGTGCTGGCCCAGACCTTCGACGCCCTATCCCAGGTAGCCCAATTCAAGATAGACCGAATGATGGTCAACACCGGAGGCAGCCGGCTGTTCATTCGCCGCAGCAAGCTGGGCTTTTTGAATCTGCTGACCGATATCACCGCCGACGTTGCCGTGATCGACGCGGCCCTCAACGGAGCCCTCAAGGAGATGCTGGAGGCGCCCCCGGCCCCCAAGCCGGCCGTTCAGCCTGCTGCTCCAGCTCCGGCGGTCGTCAAACCGGCTTCGGCCGCCCCGGCTTCGGCCGTGCCTCAACCGGCTGCCCCGGCCCCTACCCCGGCCGGGCCAGCAGCCGCTCCGGCCTCATCGCCGCCACCACCCAAACCGCCGGCGGTGGTGGATGCCTCTGTTCTGGACGGCATTCTGGCCCTATCCGAGGAGGCCCTGGGCGAGCTGGGCCCCACCATCTACGAGAACCAGCTTTCCGACCACAAGCTCAATACCTCCAAGCTGACCCGCGATTCGGTGATGAAGTTCTGCTACGCCCTGCAGAAGGACGCCTCGATGATCATCGGGCCGTCGGCCGCCAAACAGATGGCCGACAAAATGATGGCCTTGCTGAAGTAGGGGCGGAGGACGCCAAAGCAAAGCGAAGGATCCCGGGCATTGGAAACATAATCACGTTTTTCTGCATTTTGATCTCTGATATTAAGGAGGATTCATGTTCGAGAAGTTGCTCTACCCCACCGAGTACCTGTGGTACGTCACCGTCACCAACCTGGTGACCATCGCCGGAAGCATACTGTTGTGGATCACCTGCGTGCTGTTCGGCCTGATCGCCCGCAAGTACGAGACGGTGCTGCGCAAGAAGACCGACTGGCAGTACATGATCTTCGCCCCCTCCGGGATCCTGGTCTATGCGGTGATCCAGATCATCGCCTTCTCCAGCCAGGTCAAGCTCAACGTAATGCAGTCCTGGATCGCCTACATCTTCTTCCTGCTGTCGGGCCTGCTGTCGCTGCTAGGGGCCCTCAAGTTCAAGAAGGTGGTGACCCCGGCCAAGAAGTCAGCCCCGGCCGCCAAGCCGGCCGCCTGAGAGGGCTCTCCTTTTTCCGGAACCTTCGCTGTGCCTGACGCCTCAAACATTTTTTTAGGGAGCGAAACATTTTATGGAAATATCCATCGCCGCCGAATTGCTGTTCGCCGCAGGGGTGGCCCTGTTCTGCCTGTCCCTGTTCCTTTACGCCCGGATCCTGAGGCGGCTGCTGGCCCTGATCCGCCGCCCCTCCTCCATCTGGGTGCTGCCGATGGTGGGGGCCGGCTTCCTGGCGCTGGGGGCCATCTTCCACTTCATCCCCCTGGCCATCTACCCCCAGCTGGACCCCTCCCGCACCGACCAGCTGATGCAGATCTGCCAGAACCGCACCGCCGAGGCGGCCGGTATCTTCCTGGCTGGCTCCGTCTCCATCCTGGCCGGATGGATGTACACCCGCTGGACCAGCCGCTGAAAACCCTGGGGGCGGGTTTGGGGAAAAGATGCGAAAATTTTTGGCCGAAAAAGCTTGACATTTTGGCCGAAAAGTGATAATTTTTAACCCGGTCAGTATCCCGACCCCTGGGGGCCGGGATAACGGGTTGTTTTGTTCATTGAATAAAATAGAATTTATGAAAGGAGGTGAGGCGATCCGGTAGAGTTTTAGCTTAAGGAAGGGACGCAAGTGCGTCCGGACAACCTAGAGGGGATTCAAACAAAACCCAACAAAACTCAAGGAGAAAGTGATGAAGAGATCGTTCTTGTTTATGGCTGTTGCCCTGCTGTCGGTCGTTTGCCTGAGCTTTGCCGCGGTGAATAAGCCGGTCAGGGCCACCCTGGATGCTAACGGCCCCGAGGGCGCGGCAATCAAGGCCCCGACTCCCAGCAAGTCCCCCGGCGACACGGTGGGCTTTACCAGCCTGGACTGGGTCCACAACGGGCCGATGGGCGGCGCCATAGTAGCCGACAAATTGGGCAACCTGCATTTCGGCTACACCTACCGCAACGCCGCCGGCACTGCCGGCAGCCGGACCCCGCAGTACAACTTCCTGAACGCCTCCGGCTGGCTGGGGGCCACCGATGTGGCGGCCTCCGGGCGCTGGGGCACCGTGGGCTGCAAGCCCACCACCGGGGTGGGCCTGTTTGCCTACTATTATACCGCCGGGAGCACATACCCCACCATGCTGGGGATTGACGCCGATGCCGGGGTGGGCATGTTCGACATCTACGGCGTGGACAACAGCAACCCGCTGGACCAGCTCTCGGCCCATCCCTACCTGGCGGTGGCCAGCGACGACACCATGTACCTTTTGGCCGACGGCGACGCTGACGAGTTCGTGTTCAACTACTCCTACGACGGCGGGGTGACCTGGGGCACCTGGGTGGACCTTTCCCAGGCCAGCACCAGCTTCGTCACCGATTTCCCGGAGATGAACATCGCCGCCAAGGGCAGCAAGGTGGCCATTTCCAGCTACTGCGTCGATTACCACATGATGTACCGGGAGAGCGACGACTTCGGAGCCACCTGGAAGGACGCGGTGATGGTGGTTGACGGGCTCAACGGAACGGCCTTGGGAACGGACAGCATCGGCTGCTACATCCACGGGGTGCCCTTCTACGATGCCGCCGGCAACCTGCACATCGTCAACAGCGCCTTCACTTGGTCGGCCGACACCACAGGAGCCGTTCCCTACTTCGAGGGCATCGTGCATTGGTCGGAGGCCACCGGACTGAACTGGGTCCACAAGGAAGCCAACACCGCCGTCAACGGCGGCTCCAACACCCTGACCTGCAGCTGGCCCTGGATCACCCAGATGGACGACGGCACCCTGGTGGTTTCCTACACCCACTTCGTGGCTGAGGATATCGCGGCCAATGGCACCGCCAACGGCGACATCTGGGCGGCCAAGTCCACCGACGGTGGAGCCAACTGGTTCAACCAGACCAACATCACCAACAGCGTCAGCAACGGCGCGGCCGACGGGGCCTGCGAGGACGACCGTTACCCGGCCTGTGCCGCCGTGGGCGACAGCATCCACTTTTTCTGGCTGAACAGCAAGGTGGCCGGAACCTCCCTGCTGGGCGAGCTCACCGCCATGTCGTTCGATCCCCTGCTGCACTACGCGGTTCACAAGGACGACATCACCGGAGTGGCCGGACTGCCCCCGACCCGACCGTCCTCCCGGCTGGTCCTGAACCAGAACCGGCCCAACCCGGTGAGCGGGAATACCGCCATCAGCTTCAGCCTGCCCAGGGCCTCCGACTACACCCTCAAGGTGTACAATGTGGCCGGACAGGTGGTGAGCACCATCTCCGGGCGCGGCCAGGCCGGCAACAACTCGGTGAGCTGGAACAGCCGCGACGTCTCCAACGGCGTCTACTTCTACCAGCTGAACGCCGCCGGCAGCACCGCCACCCGCAAGATGATCGTGGTCAAGTAGAAAAGATCATATTAAAAAGGGGCGCTGGTGTCAGCGCCCCTTTGGTCTATTCCCGGGAATTTATTTCCGGCCCTTCCCGGGTTTGCCGTCCTGGCCTTTCTTGCCTTTGCCGGCATCCTTCCCCTGTTTGTCCCCCTTCGTGTCCTGCTTTATTCCCTTGTTGTCCTTCTTGCTTTCCCAACGCTTTTCCTTTTCCCACTGCTTCCAGTTCTTCTTAACCTCCTGGTACTTGAATCCGGAGTGGACCACATTCATCTGGCGCCAATTCGGCGGCAGCCTCAAGAGTTGATCTGGCACCGATCTCCCCTTGCGGAGTTTCCAGGGACCATTGTAATGGCCTGCCCGGTACCAGCGGTTGTGATGAAGCCGCCACCAATAGCCCCCGTAGAAAAAGAAATCATGCTGGTATCCATAAATAAAGTATACATAGGTTCCGGGTATCACTGCCAGCACAGGCTCCTCTGATATCTGAACCGCCGGCAGGCCGATATTGATGTTGACATCGACATCCGCTCTGGCCCCCGAGACCATCAGGGCGGTCAGGGCCAGCAGGGTGACCAGGGTGATTCTGTGAAACATGCTTTCCTCCAATTGTGTTTAGGTATGTTACCAGTTATCAGACAGATTGTCAACCATGGCTATTTTGTAATTTAGATGCCTGCTGGGCCCATCTGGTTCGTCGTCCGGCGAAAAAAGCGCTAACTTTATTGTTTGACAAGGCTTGCAAAATCTGATAAATTTATATCGTGAAGATGAACCTGCCAAATATCCTCACCTTGAGCCGGCTGGCTATCAGCCCGGTTTTCATGGTCCTTCTGCTGGCCGATAACCTGTTGCCCCGTTTGGGGGCGCTGGGGCTTTTCTTCCTGGCCTCGCTAACCGACCTGCTGGACGGCTATCTGGCCCGCCGCAACGGCCAGCAGACCGATTTTGGCAAGTTTCTGGACCCGGTGGCCGACAAGTTCCTGATAGCCCTGGCCCTGGTGGCCTTCGTGGCCCTAAAGGCGGCCAGCACCTGGGTGGTGATGATCATCATCGGGCGGGAATTTCTAATAATGGGCCTGCGCACCTTGGTGGCCTACCGGCGGGAGGTCATGGAGTCCAGCCTGCTGGCCAAGTTTAAGACCTTCAGCCAGATGGTTTCCGTGTTGGGCATCCTGATCTACCTGTGCCTGATGGACTGCCTGGATGCCGGGATGGTGAGGGTATCTTGGGACATGCTAGATTTGCTTAAGAGTTACCTGGATGGGTTTCTGTTCGGGGCCATGATCTTGACGGTGCTGTCCGGGGCGGATTACATCTACAAAAACCGCTGGCTG
>CALGNM010000347.1 GCA_937958665.1 uncultured bacterium
ATCGTATTCGGTGACTGGAGTTCAGACGTGTGCTCTTCCGATCTCGAGTCCGGGGCCTTCTTCAGAATCTCGGTCAGCAGTTCGATGGCCCTCTCCAGCTGGTCGCCCCGGATCATCTCCAGGGCCTGCCGCAGCGGGTCGGGGGCCGCCTCCTGGACGTCCAGCGACAACGGGGCCTTGATGGCGGCGGCCCGCACCAGCCCGGTGGCGCACAGCCCGTAGATGACCTTGGCGGTCTCGAACTCCCGCCCCCCCACCGAGGCGATCACCTGGCGGGCGGTCTTCCGGCCGTCGATGTTGGCCAATATCAGCCATTCCTCGGGCTTCAGGTCCAGCCGGGCCGAGGTCAAATCGCTGCCCGGGGCCAGCGACAGCACCATGTCCAGGTCGGGCAGTTTGGAATGGATCTTGGACCATTCGTCCAGCCGGCGGGAGACCTCCATGATCACGTTCTCGGTGACCAGCATGAAGCCCAGCTCGGCGTCCGGGGTAAGCTCCATGTCCTCGAAGCGGAAGTAGCCCTCCTGCCAGCCCATGATGGCCGATACTGACTCCTCCACCTGGGTCTTCAACATGGCAGTGACGGTGGCCTTGGTGGCGAAGCCGCGTTCCACCGCCAGCAGTCCCAGCTTGCGCTTCTGCTTGGAGGCGGCCTGTTCCTTGAGCAGCATCTCCAGCTGATCGGAGGTCAGCTGGCCGGCGGTCACCATCATCTGGCCCAGCTTCTCCTGGCCCTGCTGCATGGTGGTGCGGATGATGTTGCCCGAGATGAAGAACACCTGCCCCATGTTCCGGGTGCAGTCCAGGGTCAGCACCCCCGATTTGCGGGACATGGCCAGCAGCTGGAACAGGTCCATCAGGCTGAGTTCTTTTATGGGGCCTTCGATTGCCATTTAAATGCAAAATAAGATTTAATAGATTTACGATTTGCCTTCTGTCGCCGGACGGTTCTTCGAATCAAGGATTCCCCGGTCACTTGCCCCCCGCCACCTCCTGCCACTGGAGGGCGGCGTCGATGGCCTTGGCGGCCTGGGCCTTGATGGCCTCGTCGTTGGTGAAGGAGATGGCCTTCTGCCAGGCCTCGACCGCGTTCCGGGTCTGGCCCCTCTGGGCCAGCAGCCGGCCCCACAGCAGGCACAGCTCGGGCTGGTCGCCGTGGCTGTCCAGCAGCTCCCGGCACAGCTGGTAGGCTTCGTCGGCCTTGCCGGCCTTGATGGCCAGGCGGGCCAGCCCCATCCTGGCCTCGAAGGAATCCGGGGCCAGCTTGGCGGCCACCGCATACTCCACCGCGGCCTTGTCCAGCTGGCCCAGCTCCAGGTAGATCCGGCCCAGCTCCAGGTGGGAATCGAGGTGGGCCGGGCTGACCGCCACCGCCTTCTTCAACTCCTCGCCCGCCTGCTCCGGCTTCTGTTGGGCCAGGTACAGCCGGGCCAGCCGGAAGTAGCCCATCGGCAGCTTGGGGTTGAGCTTGATGGCCTCCCGGAAGGCCATGATGGCCTCCTCCGGCTCGCCCTGGGCGGTGAATATCTCACCCAGCCCCAGATAGAGGGAGAGGTCGGAGGGGTTGGCCTTCAGGGCGCTCTCGAAGCACTCCCGGGCCTGGCGGTATTCCTGGCGCTCCAGATGGATCCGGCCCAGCTCGGAGAGCAGTTCCACATCCCCGGGGGCCTGCCTTAGCTCCTCCTGCAGCACCGCTATGGCCTGCTCCCCGTCGCCCTGGGCCAGGTGGGCCCGGGCCAGCCCTATTTTAAACTCCCGGCGCTCCGGGTTGAGCTTGATCAGCACCCCGTAGCGGACCACCGCCTCCGCCCCCTGCCGGTCATCCAGGGCCAGCCGGGCCAGGGCCTCCAGGGCCTCCAGGTTCTGGGGCTGCTGCTCCAGGATCTCCTTGGCCTTCTGCCGGATCTGCTCCGGGGTGCCCTCGGCCCGCAGTTTTTTCAGGTTCTCAATATCGGTCTCCAAAGCCGCCTGGTCCCACCTGCCAGCCTTGGCCCTGATGGAGGCCTCCTCCAACACCCCGCCGAAGATGTCCTGGGCCACGGTGGTGCCCTGCTCCTGCCCCGAGCCCTGCCAGTCGTTGAGGATCAGCAGCTCCGGATCGTCCACGTAAAAGTCGATCCCCAGCTTGAAGGAGCCCCCGGTGTAATAGGACTTCAGCTCCATGGCAGATCGGAAGAGCGTCGTGTAGGGAAAGAGTGTAGATCTCGGTGGT
>CALGNM010000348.1 GCA_937958665.1 uncultured bacterium
TTTCGTCATGCCACCAGTATATCATATTTGGTGGCTCGAATGCGACTTTACCCTATCTTATTGTTATATACCCTTGCATCAATTTTAGCGCGGCAAATATAAACACCGGACGATACTCGATGGCCACCTGTATTTTCCCCGTCCCAAAACAGGGTGTGTGTCCCCGATTTCTGCATCCCGCGAAAGATTCTTTTTACCAGCCGGCCCTCAATATTATATATTCCGACATCCATCGTCATTTCAACGGGAAGATGGTAGAAGATTTTTACAGTTCCCCGGTTGGATGATATGCTCACCTCTATACTATCCGATGTCAGTTCATCCCCCGTAACTCCGCTCAGTACCTGGAAATCGACCGACACCTCGTCAACCACCGGAGATTGATAGAGGCTATTGGAGTTGAATGAAAGTTGGTATTGGGCGTATTTGGCGTCAGGGATTCCAGCTTTGAGACCCGGGGAAGCTACCGGGATCCATTCGCTCCAGTTGATATCGTCGGGAATAGGTGTGTTGCCCGACCGGATAGCGAACTGGACCGAGGCACTCTCGGGGAGATCTGCCGCCCAATCACAGCTACCCCATTGGTAAGTGTCAGACCCATTGCCAAAGACCGAAGATCCGTATGCCTCGGTCTTTGAGCGGTCGTGGGCATTCCCATTATCTTTGGATGAAATATGTCCATAGACCGAAGGAATGGAATCATAGCCAGCATATCCCGTCTTATCTACATCATGATAGATATAGCTCCAGGTGTTGAAAGTCGTGCCGTAAAAGCCCTGGCCCTGAACGCCGTTGGTGATCAATACATCCATGGTTCCGCTTTGCGACATTTTATCCACCAGGACGCCTACCGCCCCATGCGAAGGCAGGTCGGTTCTTTCGGTAAAATCAGGCCCCCAATAAACATATGAAGGGACATCATGGGTATCGACCGTATATGGCAGGCTGTCGCGATCGTACCAGTTGGCAAAGATTATATCCTTATGGCCGTCGTGGTTTATATCCGCCACCGCATTGCAATATGCTGATCTGGTGGGCAATTCGGTTCGGGGGCGACTGGTAAACCCCGTTGATGATCCCCAATAGATGTAGGACTGGATGTTATAGCTGGCTCCGTCATGACAGTTACTGAACACGATATCCAGCCAGCCGTCTTTATCCAGGTCATCGACCGAAACGCCGTATGCGCCGTGGGTTTCCAGTTGTTCCCGGCTGCTGGCATCATAGTAGATGTCGCTGGTCCCCTGCCCATAATAGACATACGACGGCAGGTTGAAGGTAAAGCTGCCGTCATAAACCCCCTGCCGGTTGGTGAAAACGATGTCCAGTCTGCCGTCCTTGTTCAGATCGGCCACGGCGATATCTGTGGCTCCGATGGTCGTCAGTTCCGTCCTGTTTCCGGGGCTGTATCCGTCCTTGCTTCCCCAATAGATGTATGAATTGACGTTGTTTGAGTAATCTGCCCCCCGGTAGTTGGCAAAAATGATGTCCAGTTCCCCATCATGATTCAGATCCACCACATAGTTCGCATGGGCGGCCAAGGTCGGCAACCCCAGGGTATCGCTCAGATGAAAGCCGTCCTTGCTGCCCCAATAGATCAATGAATTGGTGCTCCAGCTGATGTTATCGTTATAACTGCTGAATATGATATCCAGATTCCCGTCCTTATTCAGGTCGGCCACCGAATTTCCGGTGGCCCCGTGGGTCGGCAGCTGCAGACAGCTGTCGGCGGAAAACGTCCAGTCCTGCTTTCCCCAATAAACAAAGGAATTGATGTTGAAATTTGTGTAATTGTCATGCAAATTGCTGATTATCAGATCCGGCCGGCCGTCCTTATTGAGGTCGTAAACAGCACCCGGGTTGGACTTCAAGCAGCCGCTGTCTGCCCCCTCGGTGGAGGAAAATATATTGGCATCGTAATCTCCGTCGGCGAAATCGGTCTGGCTGGCCTCGCGCCAGGTTTCGGCCCAGGCATTATGACATAGCACAAATAGACCGGCCGCAATAAAGGAAAGTATCACTTTTCTCACGGTTCTGCCCTCCATATTTTTTTCAAAACCACTGCTTTATACTATGAATATACACCCGTCGGCGCCGGCTGTCAAGGAAATAAATTTTATTGCCGGAAGATCTTGGCATATACGCCTGCCGTGGCCTCCGCGGTCCTTTCCCAGGAAAACAGCCTGGCCCGGGCCAGCCCCCTTTGGCGCAAGTCGTCGGAAAGTTTGGCGTCATCCAGCACTTGCAATATCTTATCCCTCAGGGCCTCATGGCCGCTGGGGTCGATCGTCAGGCCGGCCTCCCCGGCCACTTCGGGCAGCGAGGTGGTGTCGGAGGTTATCACCGGGCAGCCCGAGGCCATGGCCTCCAGCACCGGCAGGCCGAATCCCTCGTATAACGATGGGAAGGCCAGGATATCCGATGCGGCGTAATAAAGCGGCAATTCGCTTCCAATGACATGATCCCTGATCACGACTCGGTTTGAAAGACCCTGTCTGGTAATATAATCCTGCTCGGACCTCGATATCCGGCCCACCTTAAGCAGAATAATATCCTGTCTGGTCTTGGCCAGCTGGAGGAAGGCCTTAAGAACGGTTATGAAGTTCTTTCTGGGGGCCGGAGTGCCCACATGAAGGACTATCTTGATATCCGCTGGAATTCCTATTTTCCTTCGACATTCTATTTTATTCCGGGGATGATATTCAGGAGAAACTCCCAGCATTATGGGGGTGATCCTTTCAGGCTCAAGATGGTAGATCCTTACCAGGTCATTCTTGGTGGCCTGCGAGATCGATATTATGTGGTCAGCCTTTCTCAAGCCAGAGTACAGCATCCTCCTCCAGATCTTTTCCAATGGGTTGCTTGGCATTATCAGAGGGATCAGGTCCAGGCAGGTTACAATCCTTCTTTTGCCGGGCATCAGGAATGAAAGATTTTGGCTGAGCAGGTGGACATTGTCCTGGTGCTGGTAGGCCTGACTGCAACGGCTCCAAAATACAGGCTTGGCCCAGGCCCGGCCAATTGGAATGGTCCTTTTTTTGCCCTCCCGGCCGTAGAAATCGCACGAGCCTTGGGAATGGTTATAATGACAGAACACCAAGCCGGGAGTTCCCTGCAACTGCCGGTAAAGGTTCCAGGAATACACCCCGGCTCCGCTATGCTCCGGCTGGTCGTTTATGAGTTCAATAAACATCTAACTGCAAGCCCTTAACAAAAAGCGGGCGGAAGATTCCGCCCGCTGGCGATATCAAAACCCCGCCGAGACATCCACCCGCAGGGGATGGCCCAGCCCCGGGTAAGGCGTGTAGGCACAGTCCACCCGGTACCTGTCGTACCGCACCCCAAAACCCAGCCCCAGCCCGGCGAAATCGTCCATCTCGGACCCGTTCTGGATGCCCCTAAGGCTTCCGTTGTATCCCGCCCGCAGGGCAAGATATTGGACGAAATTGAACTCCGCCCCCAGATTGGCTTTCACCGGTTCGCCGGCCGACTTGTTCCCGGTTACCAGTAACAGCAGTTTGTCGGCAAACGGCCGGTACTCCAGCCCGGCCCTCACTATCAGCGGCATCCGCTCCCTGGTTTCGATGAATGGCTGAAAGGCCGCCCCAATATTATTGACCGCCAATCCCGCCGTCAGGCTGGTGCCGTAGTTACGTCCGCCTGGAGCCTTGAACAACTTCCGGGCCACCCAGGACGGATCCATCCGATAGAGACAACCCAGATCCATGGCCCCTCCGCTGGAGGAATAATCGAGGGTCCGCTCATATATCAGCTTGACCCCGGCGCCGGCCGAGAACCTGTCGGTGGCCCGCCTTCCGTAACCAGCCTGCAGCACGGTTGACGAATATCCGAAATAGCCCAAGCCCTCCCCGGTGGGGTCGGCCAGTGAGGTCTGTTTGATATCCCCGCTGTTAAGATAGCTGAGGGACAAAGCTAAGGCGGCATTTCCGCCCCGGGGGTGGACATAGGCGATGTTCCCCATCTGGATTCCGGCGATGTAGCGGACAAAGCCACCCGATAACTCGCGTCCGGGGCAGAACGGCAGGGCTCCCGGGTTGCCCATGGCTCCGGTGATGTCCCCGGCCATGGCCACCGTAGACTCGCCCAGGGATGCCGGTACCGCCCGCAACGGCACCCTCAAGAATGAGTATCCTGTCTCCTGCCCTGGGGCCACCGAGGCTGAACCGGCTACGATCAGAATAGCCGCGGCTATAAGTGACAGTCTTTTCAATCCTTGTTGTCCCCCGGTTGGTTGAGCGAAAGGAAGAATACCCTCTGCCAACGGTCATCGGAGCCAATAATTTGGCTGTTGTCGAAATTGAACGAAGGCCGGGACAGGACCGAGGCAAACTCCCGGCGATGCATCCACAGCCAATCCTGTACCTCGTCGTGTTCCAGGTTGTTCAGAAAATGGACGAATTCCTCCAAGGTGAACCCGCTTTGGGCTCGGCTTTCGAACCAGGCCTCGATCTCTCCGCTGTCCAGGCTGGACAGCAGCTCGAAGAGATCACCCCAGTCCTTGCCCGGTCCGACCGGGTTGTGATTGTAGCTTTTAAAATAGGTCATCTTGCCCCTTACAATATTTCCCGCCCTATCAGTATGATAACTTATAAACCGCCAGTTGTCAATCTACCCGGGAGCAGGCATGCCGGTCACTGACGGGAGATGGTGTTCAGCCCCCTCTTCTTGTTGTGGCGGGGGTGCCGGGCCACCGCCTCCACGGCCTTCACCAATGCGGCGATCACCTGAACCTTGAGCTGCGCAGTGGACATGTTGACCATGGTATGGATATGCCCCCCGTCGCTGGCCACGTAGTGGGGCGGCAGGTTGTTCAGGGCATGAGCCATGATATCCAACTGGCAGGTCCGGCAGTGGCAGATCTCCGGCTTGCTGGCCAGCACCATCCGGAGCTCGTCCTTAACCAGCTTCTCGGTGTAATTGGTCAGTTTGGTCATGATCCCTCCGTTCTGTTTGGCTTGGACCGCCCCAGCAGGACGGCCACTCTCTGGCTGGCATGGAAGTTTATCCGTTCGAAGTCGCCCAGCAGGTCCAAGTGCAGGCTGCTGGTCTCCCTCGATTCCTTGAGACCCATCTGCAGACGCTCCAGATGTTTCTTGTAAAGCTCCTTCTCCAGCCGCAGGACCTGGTCCTTGCGGGCCTGGGCCTGGCCGGCCAGATCCAGGTCTCCGGAGGCCAGGGCCCCGATGGCCAGATCCATGGTCCTCAGGGTTTCCCGATGGAGTTGTTCGATGTCCTTGAGGCCCTCGGGGGAAAATGACAACAGATGCTCTATCTTTTTACCGGCCTGGCTCATGATGCTCTTGCTGATCACATCGCCGATATTCTCGATATAATTTAGGATATAGAGCAATTCCACCCCCCGGCTTGACTGGTCGCTGGAGAGGTCCTCTTGGGCGATCTTAGCCACGAAGGGGGTAATGGCCTCGTGTAGCAGATCCACCTTGTCATCATCGGCCACCAAGCTGTCCCGCAGGGACATGTCGTTCTTCTCCAGAGCCTGAAACGAACGGCTAAGCATGTCCCGCACCAAGTCGGCCATCCTCAAGATCTCCTGGGCCACCTGCCCGATTGCCAAGGATGGCGTCTCCAATGCCCTCTCATCCAGATACTTGGGCCCAAAATCATCCTGCTGGCGGAACATCTTGGGCACCGTCCTTTCCAGCAACCCGCCCAAAGGCTTCAGGAACGGCAGGAACAGCAGGGCGGCCAGCAGATTGAACAGACTGTGGGCGTTGGCAATCTGTCGGGCGGTATCGCCTCCGAACTTCTGGACCAGCTCCACGAAAGGACCCAGGGCGGCAAAGGCCAGCAAGCCGGCGGTCACCTTGAAGACGGTATGGGCCCAGGCCACCTTGGCCGCCTCCCGGCTCCCTCCCCAAGCGGCCACCAGGGCCGCCCCGCAAGTCCCGATGTTGGCCCCGATCAGAACCGGCAGGGCCGATTTCAGCGACACCAACTCCTGGAAGGACAGGGTCAGCAACAGCCCGATGGTCACCGCCGATGATCGTACCAGCAGGGTCAGCAATATCCCTATGGCCAGGCCCAGCAGGGGCATTCCCTCCATCCCGGAGAACAGTTCAAGGAACCACGTCATCGACCGCAGCGGTAACAGGGAGTCAGCGGTCAGCTTCATCCCGAAGAATATCAACCCGAAACCGAAGACGATCTGGGGATAATAGCGCCAGGGACGTTTGCCGGCCGCCATCATGGCCAGGAACCCTCCGGCCACCAGGGCCAGGCAGTAATCGGACAGCTTGAAGGCGATCAGCTGGACGGTGATGGTGGTGCCGATGTCCGCCCCCAGGATCACCCCCAGCACCTGGCCCAAGTTAAGCAGGCCGGCGTTGGCCAAGGATACCAGCATGATGCTGGTGGCGGTTGAGGACTGGATGATGGCCGTCACCAGGATCCCGATGCCCAGCCCCAGAAAACGGTTGTCGGTCAATCCCCACAGCATCTGCTTCAGCCGGGCACCGGCCGCCTTCTGAAGTCCGCGGGAGCAAAAACGGATGCCAAACAGGAAGATGGCCAGCCCACCCAGCACCCCCAGCAGCGATATCAGCCACCAGTTCCTCGGCTGGGAAACCAGTTCAAAGGTCAAGGGAGGAACCTGGCTGCGGGGCAGGCAGGCTTGGATATACACCTTCTGGGATTCGATTAGGGGGGTTACCCGGCACAGGGCATAACCCCGGGCATCAGACGTAGCGGTGTCGGGATCCAGCCGGGCGGTTTGATGCCCCACCGCCGAGAAAGCCACCTTAACTCCGGGGGCGGGCCGGCCCCGTTGGTCCGATACCTGAACCACCAGGGAAGCAGGCGCCGACCGCCGCGAGCAGACTGTCTGGCGATCGCCGGAGACATCCCGTCCGGTGGCATCGACCGCTTTGCTAAGGGTTAGTTCCGCCCGGGCCGTCGTCCCGGAGGCGAAGGTCAATACCAGTCCGATGGCCAATATTTGGGGAAAAATCCTCACTCGGCCAAGTTGACCTCCACGATGAATACCCCCTGGTATCCCAGATTTTTAGCCCTTTTCTTGAGCCGTTCGGCATCATCTTTGGTCAGATTGTTTCCCACCTGCACCTTGTAATAAGGGTAAACCTCGGCCAGGTAGATCTGCTGGTCTCCAAACCTCCAACGGGCTTCCTCTGCCACTTTTCGGGCGTTCTCGAGGGTGCCCGAGGCGAATATCTGGACTCTCCAGCCCCAGACATCATTAACCACCCCCCGGCTGCCAACATACTGCTGGCTGATTTCATCCGACTGCTCCGCTGGCTCAGGCTGGGCCGACGGAGTCGGCTGAACTGTTTGGACCGGCGGCGTTTCCTTCACCGGCTCGGGCAGGGGCTGCTCGCGCGAGGCGCACCCTCCCCACAGCATAACGGCTGACAAGGCTATCAGTAGACTTCCCCTCATATCGCATCCCCTTGGTTCAAGTTATAGGTATTCCTTCCGGTCATCCTTGGCCTTTACCTGCTCCAGCAGCTTGCGGACCTCCTGGACCCGGGAGCGGTGGCAGACCATCACCGCATCTCCCGACTTGACGATGACCAGGTCGCTGACTCCCAGTGCGGCCACCAGCCCCCGGTCGCAGCTGACTATATTGCCCCGGCTTTCGGCCAATTCGGCCCGCCCCAGCACTACGTTCCCTGATTCATCCTTTTCATGGAGCCTCTCCAAAGCCTCCCACGACCCCAGGTCATCCCAGCCGAAATCGCCCTTGACGACCGCCACTTTTTCGGCCTTTTCCATGATCCCGTAATCTATGGAGATACTATCCACCGAACGATAGAACTCGGCAAATTCCTCCGCCCCGGCCGCCAGCCCACCCTTGTCCTGCCATTGGGACAGCTTCCGGTATAAATCTGGCAGGTGCCGCTGAATCTCCGCCAGGATGGCCGAAGCCTTCCAGATGAAGATCCCCCCATTCCAATAGAAGTACCCGCTGCGGAAGAATCGCTGGGCGGTGTTAAGGTCAGGCTTCTCCCGGAAGCTTTTGACCCGAAAACACGGGATTCGGCAATCCGGCAGGGCTTCGCCCCTCTCGATGTACCCATAGCCGGTTTCCGGGCGATCCGGCTTGAGCCCGATGGTAATCAGGAAACCGTCCCCAGCCAGGTCGGCCCCCTGCCGCAGGGTCTGGCGGAACATCTCCGAGTCCCCGATATAGTGATCGGATGGCAGGACCATCATCACCGCCGACTGGTCACCCCGGACGATCTCGGCTGCCGCCACCGCAATGGCCGGAGCCGTATTGCGGCCCGCCGGTTCGGCGATGATCCTCGCCTGGCCGATTCCGTTTTCCCTGATCGGTCCCTCCAGGTCGGCCCCGGTCACTATCCAACGATGGGCTGGCTTTGCCAGCGGAGCCACCCGGTCCAGGGTCTCCTGCAACATGGTGGAACTCCCGGTGAGGGCCAGCAACTGTTTGGGCCTGTCATGCCGGCTCTGGGGCCAGAATCTCTCCCCCCGGCCGCCGGCCAGTATCACCGCATGAATGTTTCCCATTAGCGCCTATCTGCTGAATTGATAGTGTTTGATCATGGCCGCCAACAACGGCAGCATGATCTCATGGTGTCCGGTGATGGAGTATCCCCGGCCGCCGGAAGCCACCGGGCGGGTGACCACATTCTGGTTGGGCCGGTAATGCTGGATCATGTCGAAGTTGGCCGCAGTGAATTTGCTGACCTTATGCCCGGTGTTGCGGGCCACCGTCAGGGCCTTCAGAAACACCTCGGGCAATACCACCGACGACCCCAAGTTTATCACCACCCCCCCGGACAGCCGGGCCACCTGGGCGGCCAAAATTCGGAAGTCCCGGTGGCTGGCGCTGCCGATGGCGGCCCCGTCGGCCGAGGGATGCTGGTGGACTATGTCGGTGCCCACCGCCACATGGACGGTCAGGGGGACCTTCAGCCGATAGCAGGCGGCCAGCAGGCTATGCCCCAGGTGGGGGAACCTGCCTTCGTTGAGCATCAGCCCCAGCGATTCCCCGAAACCCAGCTCCTGGGCGTCCCCCTGGATCACCGCCCCGTTGATCAGGTCGGCGGTCTCCCGGGACATCCCGAAGCTGCCATCCTCCAGGCCCGACTGGACGTCCTCCGAAGTCTTGCCCCAGCAGGCCAGCTCAAAGTCGTGGATGGCTCCGGCCCCATTGGTGGCCAACCCGGTGATAATCCCGCTCTTCAGCAGGTCGATGAGCACCGGATTGAGCCCGCATTTTATGGGATGGGCCCCCATCATCAGAATCACCGGGCGACCCCGACCCCGGGCGGATGCCACCGACCGGGCCACCGTCCTCAGGTCACCGGCCTTCAGCACATCCGGCAGGGAATCCAGAAAGCGTGACAGCGGCCTCCGGGGATCGGGGATGCCGGCCAGATCTTTAAGCCCCACCCGGCTGGGCCGGCCGGCGATGGAGCGCCTTTTGACCATCCGCAAATCGATCTCATCGTATCGTCCCATGCCTTACCCCCAATATCCTGTCCGACTTTTCATTTGTCCTCCACCCCGGGGGTGTATTCCTTCAACACGGCGTTAATGGACCCGATGATGATCTTGCTCTTCATCAGCACCGGGATCCTCCGCTGGTCGTTGGTCAGCCACACCCACAGCCGGCCCTTGTGCTCGAACAGGCCCGGGGTCCTCAGGACCGGCTCCACCAGCAGGCATTCCACCTTGCCGAAGATGGTCTTCAGCGTCTCCTTTTTGTAGACCTTGACCTCCAGGGGATAGTTCTTCTTGTCGGTGTGGTTGTCAATGTACAGTGACTTGCCGACCTCCAGCGGAAACAGCCGGGCCCAGAACAGGGAGATCAGAATGTCCCGGGATTCGGGGGTCATCTCTATCACCTGCCCGGTGCTGTAATGGGCCCGGTGGTTCTCCTGATCAAACTCCACCGTTTCCTGGTGGCGGTATTTGCCCTCCCGGATGTTCTTCTGAAAACGCAGGGTGTACAGGTACTCATAGTCCACGAAGGACTCCACCCGGTCATGCACCCGGTAGAAGGTTGAGAAAGTGGGGTTGGACCAGGTCTCATTCACCAGATGATAGGCCTTCCGGCCGCCGGCCCAGGTCAGCTCGCCGTCCACCCTCAGGTAGGCATACCCCGCGTTGATGCCGGCGTATTCGATGGAATAGAGCATTTTTTCGCCCCGCCTCAGTTTCTTTCCGGCCCTGGCGGTATCTGTCGGAACGGGGTTGGCCCCCAACATCCCGGAGGCAACCAGCGCCAGGACCGGGAACAGCAATCGCTTTTTTCCAAATAATTTCATCATATCCTATCGTTATAACTATTTACTGCAACGCTTCGGCTACCCGGGCATAGACCTCGTCCACGGATATCTTGTCCATACAGTCATATTCCCGGCATTTGACCCCCAAACACCTGCGGCAGGGCTCAACCGGCGGCACCAGCGCCTGATGCCCGGAGCCGTATGGCCCCCAGCGCCGGGGATGGCAGGGGATCATCGGGCAGTACAACCCCACCACCTTGGCCCCCACCGCCGTGGCGATGTGCAGGGGGCCGGTGCTGTTGGCCACCACCAGCCTGGCCCGGGACAGCAGGGCGGCCAGCTCCGGTAATGAGAGGCCAAATACCCAGGCCGGCTCGGTCTTAAGCCCAACCTGGAGCTTCGACTTTATCTGTTCCTCCCCCGGACCCAGGGTCACGGCAACATTCATTCCCCTAATTCGATCGATCAACTCGGCAAACTTATGGATTGGCCAGTCCCGGGCCGACCCTCCGCTGCCGGGATGGATGGCGACGAAGGGGCGGTCGAGGTCCAAAATTCCTTTCAGCCGCTGCTCAGTTTGCCGGACCATTTCCAATGGAATGTCTATCCTCGGCCGGTATTCCCTTTCAGTGGACGATGTCAACCCAAGGCCGGAGCGCACCAGGTCCAGGTTGTGTTCCAGCTCATGCCTGAGGCTGAACCTGCGGTGCTGCCCCACCCGACGGTTGAACAGCAGGCTGTATGCCCGGTAGGCCGTCCCCACTCTTTCCGGGATTCCGGCCAGCCACAGGGCCCAAGCCAGCCGGGAGGTGGGATGCAGCAGGACCGCCAGATCAAACCGATACCCCTTCAACTGCCGAGCCAGGCTGAAGGCTGAGCTTCCCGGCTGATCGGCGATGACCTCGTCAACCTCCCGAGACAGGGCTATCAAAGGAGAGGTATATTCCCGGGCCAGAAAAGTTATCCGAGCGGAGGGGAAATGCTCCCTGAGCAGGGCGGCCGCCGGGAGGGACAGCACCACATCGCCGATCCGATCGGTTCTCACCAGCAGAATGTTATTGCAGCCTGGCAAGGCAGGGCCCGAACGGTTTCATTGATTTTCAGGAGCCCCCTGGGCCAAATGATCATTGAGCCAGCGGTAGCGGCGGATGACCGCCTGCAGGATGGACTCCAGATCCAGCTGTTTGATACAGGAGAGACGGTCGCAACTCTTCCTCCAGCAGGGGCTGCAGTCCAAGGTTGACACAATTTTCTCCCCCCGCCCGAACAGCTCGATCTCGCTGGCGCAGGACAGGCCGAACCAGACCACCACCTGTTTCTTAAGGGCAATGGCCATGTGCATGGCCGAAGTATCGCCGGTGACCACCAGGTCGCAGGCATCCACGTAGACCATTCCCCGGCGGAGGCCCTGATCGGTGGGGCTGAGATCGGAAGAGCGTCGTGTAGGGAAAGATTGTAGATCTCGGGGGTCGCCTGATCAATAACAAAAAAAAGA
>CALGNM010000349.1 GCA_937958665.1 uncultured bacterium
GATCGTATTCGGTGACTGGAGTTCAGACGTGTGCTCTTCCGATCTCCGGGCGATGATCCCCGGCAGCTGCCAGGCGGAATAGGGCGGATCGTAGCGGCCGGCCACCATGGTGGACTCGTGCAGGGCCTCCTCGAAGCCCGGTGCGTTGAAGTCGCCCGGCAGGTAGTTCAGGGTGATCTGGCAGGCGTCGGCCCCCAGCCCGGTCCCGGAGAAGGTCCAGTATTTCTTCAGGCAGGAGCTGGAGTCGTTGACCAGGGGATGCCCGGCCCCCTTGATGCCGGCGGTGATGAAGGCCGGCACGGTGTTGTTGAAGGCCCGGATCTCCACCGGGGAGGGCCCTCCGGGCGCCGTACCCAGCTGGTAGGTAATGCTGGTGTCGCCGGAAACCGGGACCAGCTTGGCCAGGTTGCCTTCCACGAATGAGCCGCCACTGACGGTTCCAAAACTGTCGATGGTGACCGTATTGGCCCCGGTAATCAGTGGGCTGCTTAGTGTCAGATCTCCCGAAACCAACCTAGAGCTATGAAGGTAAAGCGAGCCTCCGGTGTTAACCATTAGATCGCGAGGTCCTCCGACTGGCGGTAACTCGCGGTCGCTGGTGGTGTCCAAACCGACAGTATAATAGGCCAAGGAGCCGGCCGGGCCATAACGCAGCTGGCCGCCCAGCAGATGCCCCTGATGCTGCCTGTAAACATTGTTAATTACCAGGGTATCGGCGATTGTCATCCCGGCCGCGCTTTCCAGGTACAGGCCGCCTATCTGTTTGATATTTGAAGGTAAAGCAAAGGGGTACGGGCATCCCAACACCCAGAGGTTGGACGCCATGCTGTCGACCTCAAGCTGCCCCATTATGATATCTATGGTATCCCGCAGGGTCAGGGTGTTGGCTCCCACCGAGAGCACCCCCTGCTCCAGGCTCAGCCTCCCGTTAACCTGGGCCTGGCCGGACAGCGCTATGGTATCGTTGGACATCATCCCGATGGACAGGGTCAAATTATTGAGGTCGGTTAAATTGCTTGGCAGTTCATTGCCGGCATACATCGTGCCCCCGCCGTGGGATCCGTATATCACATCAACCCCTCCCTCCAGCATGGGCGGCATTACCAGCTGGCCAGAATTGCGGACTATGGTGGCTCCGGCCCTTATGGTAAGGTTGACCGAATTGTCCACCGTCCCCTGGCCCAGCTTCAGGCTGTCGTGGACTATCAACGGTCCGGTTATGAACATCGCTGCCGGGCGGTCCCAGGCCAGACTTCCCAGGTTGGTGACGGACGAGGGCAAGGCCACGCCCACCGGATTCCCGTAGAATACCAGGCCCGAAGTGCTGTCCGTCAGCAGCGGTCCTGATAAGGACAGGCTGTCGCCCAAAACCAGCCGGTTTGAACCTACCGCCAGGCTGCCGGTGCTCAGGTTAAGCGGGCCGCTGCATGAAATATCCCGCCTCATCACGAATCCGGCGCTGTTGTCCAGGTTCAGGCTGCCCCCGGTTATGGCCGGCAGGTAGGCGGTCTCAACCGGACCCATGAAAAGAGCCTGACCGCTGTCGGTCATGGTAAGTTCTCCGGCTGGACCGGTTGTGTCCAAGATACCATAGGACCAGAAGCTCTTGCCGTTGAAACGCAGCCCGCCCGAGAGGGACAGGTTGTTCCAGACGTTGAGGGTATCCCGGTCCACGATCAGGGTGTCGTTGGAGCCCTTGACCGCCAGGTACATGATGGCCATATTGCTGGCCGGCATCTCCGGGCCGGCTGTAATCGTTCCGGCCCCGTACTCCAGCCCCACTTGGTTGACGAACATCACCGGGCCGGCCCCGGCCAGGCTGGAGGTACCGGAGCGGAAGATGGAGGCGGTGTTCTGGAAGGTCAGCTTGTTGCCCCCATTGTCCAGGGTCCCATTGATCAGCTCCAGACGGGAGTGGACCAGCATGGTATCGGAGAGGGTGACCACGGCCGGCCGGTTGATGAGATCGGAAGAGCACACGTCTGAACTCCAGTCACCGAATACGATC
>CALGNM010000350.1 GCA_937958665.1 uncultured bacterium
CACCGAGATCTACACTCTTTCCCTACACGACGCTCTTCCGATCTAATGAAGGTTGCTGACGCTGATGCTGTCCAGCACCGGCTGACCATGGGGCAGTCCGGCGTTATTATAGTAAAATCCGGACAGCTTATAGGGCATTCCCAGCTCCATCGAGACCCCTAGTTTGACAATGGGCAGTTCCATATGTCCGCCCATCACCAGGCTGTACTGGGTGCCCTTCAGGTCGCTGGAGAACTTGCTGAAGAACAGGGAATCGCCGAAGGGGGCATAGACTTCCACATTATTGAAGTAGACCGCCGGGCCTCCCGAAACCACCGAGTCGGCCAGTTCGCCCCTCAGGCTGTCGATCCTTCCCTCAAGCTTCAGGCTGGTGTTGGCCACCGCCTCGATCGAGGTGACTTTTAGGCCCATCCCCATGTTAAAGGGCCCGAACTTGGTGCCGGCCCCCACGAATACCGGACGGTTGGCTATCCTGGCCTCCCCGCTGCCCTTGAGGTGGACACTGGTGACCGCCGAGACGTTGAACGTCACCGGCACGGATACCGGCAAAGGACCGCTGGCATCGCGGTCAAGCAGATAGTCGTAGCTGTAATTGAAGTTTTGCGAGATGTCCATGTCGGCCCGGTCCAGACCGGCCTCCAGGGCGAAACTGCGCTGGTAAGCTACCCCAACTCCAAACGGCCCCATCTTGCCGGCCACCCCGGCGTAGTCGAACCCGCCCTGATCGGTCAGGGTGAGCAGGCTGGGGATTTTAATCTCTCCGGTGACATCGGTGCTGTCCATCAGCTTGATGTCGGTCTCCAGCGAAGCGTCCTGGGACAGGCTTCCGGCCAGGGTCACGTCCATTATTTTGGTCAGCCCCAGCCCGCCCGGGTTGTTCATCATCCCCACGCTGCCGTGGGCCAGGTTCAGGTCCAGGAATCCCTGGTCCAGAAAATACAGGTTCAGCTCCGGGGTGGACATGGCCAGATGGGCCTCCATCCGGGAGGAGACGGTTTGGGCATTGGCCAGCCCCGCCCCCAGGCAGAAGGCCATCAGGGTTATCAACGGCTTCTTCATGGCAAAAACCTCCCCTTGAATGAAAATTGGCTATTCTACGTTCTGGGCCTGCTCTCGCATCTTTTCCAAAATCTCCTTCATCTGGACCACCTGCTGGGAGATGCGGTCATCGCCGGCCTTGGAGCCGATGGTGTTAACCTCCCGGTTGATCTCCTGAAGCAGGAAATCCAGCCGCCGGCCCACCGGCCCGGAACCGGCCAAATATCGCCTGAAGGCCTCCAGATGGCTGGCCAGTCTGACGCATTCCTCGCTGATATCGCAGCGGTCGGCATAGATCGCCGCCTCTTGGGCCAGACGCTTGGGGTCCAGAATTCCAGGTCCGGCCAGCTTTTCTATCCGCCGGGCAAAGCTGTCGCGAAAGCGGGGCAGCCGGAGTTGGGCGGACTTCCTGATGGCCGTCAGCAGCCTGTCCAGCGCGGCCAAATGCCTACGGAAGTCCCTCTCCAGGGCTAAACCCTCCCTGCTGCGCATCCGGGTTAGATCTACCAAGGCCCTCTCCATCACCGGGCGCAACCTGGACCAAGCCTGGCCCCGCCCGACCTCGGGCTGCCGGCTTCTGAAAATCTCGGAGAACCGGAGAAGGTCTTCCAGTTCCACCGGGGACGGCATTCGGTATCGCAGGCGCAAGGCATTCAGCAGATGGTGGTAATGGTCGGCGGCCCGCCGGTCTATCTCCGGAAGGTCGGATACCTCGCCGCCGTCGCAGGAGACAGCCAGACTGACCGAGCCCCTGGCCAGGCGGGCCTGCATAAGTTTCTTGACATCCGGCTCCAGGACGGCAAAGGACCGGGGCAGCCTGATGCTGAATTCGGAATAACGGTGATTTACCGATCGGACCTCCACCGTCAGACGCATGCCAGAGACCACCGCTTCGGCCCGTCCATAGCCGGTCATGCTTTTTATCATCGGCAAGAATTGGGTATGAAATGAATTGCTTGATCAGCCAAAATAATCGGCCACAGGTTAATTATATCACATAACAGGGGGTTGTCAACAAAATCCTTACTCGCCCAGTTCAATGTCAACTATGGGCGAAGGTATGGCCGGAAATACGCTGTTGCTGAAGCTCCTTCCCCCCTTGGCCAGGGTCAGCTTCAACTCCAGGGAGACAACCTCCAATATCTCGGAGCCCCTGACCACCCCGTCCTGGTCCCGGTCAGCCCGGCCCAAAGCCCCGCCGATGGCCGGGGAGCCTGAGCTGTCGCGGACCGACCGATATCGCACCAGAAAGTTTTCAACCCGAAAGCCGTCGGACGACAGAGATCTCCGGTTGGCCAGCAAGCGGCCCCGGGTGGAATCGCGCCAGATGCGCAAAGTATCGCCCTGCTCGGTTATCAGGGCCATGCTCAAGGTGTCCCCCTCCAGCCAGCCGAAGGACTCCGAGACCATCCGGTCGAGTGAGATCAGAGTCGTCTCTGTCTGCCGGAAGAGCTGGTGATCCAACTGCCCCTGATGATAGGTCCGGGCCAGGGGGATCATCACGCCGAACACTGCAGCCATGAACAGCGCCAGAATGGTCAGGGCCACCGTCATCTCCAGCAGGGTGAACCAGATCGGAAGAGCGTCGTGTAGGGAAAGAGTGTAGATCTCGGTGGT
>CALGNM010000351.1 GCA_937958665.1 uncultured bacterium
CATACGAGTTCGGATTCGGTGACTGGAGTTCAGACGTGTGCTCTTCCGATCTCAAGGAAAACAGGGCCGGGGCAGCCAGATAGATGAGGGTAAAGATAGGCAGGGCCGTCAGGACCAATCCCCCGGCCGCCTTCCGCACCAGAACCTGCAGGTCGCCCTTTTGGTTGTGCACCTCGGTTGCCTTCTGCAGAAACACCTGGGACAGCGAAGCCCCGATCAGATACAAAGGGGCTTTCAGTATGCGCATGGTGAGCGAATATTGCCCTAGGATTCCCTGGCCGAAAAAATGGCTGATTATAAAGTTGGCTCCGCTGGTCTGGGCGACATCAATGAAGGCATGCAGTGAATTTATCAAGGGGAAATCCTTGTATCTTTTGGCGTTGGCCTTGAGCGATTCGGCATTCATCCTGCGCCTCAAGCCCAGGCCATCCCTTTTCGCTTGCCAACCCAATGACAGAGTGGATAGCAACTGGCCGAAAATACTGCCTCCGACCAAACCGCCCACCCCCCATCCCCACAGGCCCAGGCCCATGTTGGCGACGGCGGCCGAACCATACTGGATGACTCGGGAACCGGAAAGCCGGCGGTATTTCTTGTTCCGATTGGACCAGTAGTTAAAGGCCTGGTAGCTCCCGGTGAGCATTATTGATACCGGGATCAGGTATAGCCAAGGGGCAACCCTCCTATCGCCCAAGGCAGCAGCCAGATTTTCCCCGAAAACAGACACTACCAACAGGGCAACCAGGCTGATCCCAGCCGATATCATCAGAGACAATGCCAAAAGGTTTGCCGCGTCATCGTCGTTGGCCGGCAACATGATGGCCATCTCGTATCTGCCGGTGGCTACAATGGAAAAGAGCGAAGCTACCGACATGTACAGGGCAAAAACACCGAACTCGTTTGGACCGTAAATCCGGGTTAGCACCGGGGATATCCCCAGTTGGATGCCCTGGGCAATTATCGTCCCGGCCATCAGGGTCAGGACGTTTCCGGTAAAAGCACCTCCGGCAATGCGGCCGAAAAGCGTTCCTATCTGCCGCCCCCCCTTATCTTGTTTATGTTTTCGGCCAGACCCTGTTTCAGAAAAACAGCCAGCAGGCCCAGGAACAAACCAAGGGCCAGAGACATCAGCAGGTTGGTCAACAGGTTGGGTTTTACCGCTCTCAATGACCCGGAGGGAGTCTCGATGTAGCGGTAGCTACTGATGCCGGTCTGGTGATTTTTCAGGTTGGCCAGCCTCATTTTGAGGCTGCCGATGCTGGACTCCAAGTCAGCGGGGTTGAAATTTGGATTCTGGCGGAACTGCCCGGACCGGGCCAGATCGTCCCGGTGCTTGACCGCATTTGCCAGAGCTTCCTCGGTGTCCTTGATGTTCTGCTGGACAGAGGAAATTTCTCCATTTATCCGTTCATTTACGTATGGGTTCCCGGCCAGGTATTCCAAAACCTTGCGTGAGATCTCCCCAGCAGCCGACTGGCTCTCGCCGGCAAAGACGATCAACCTGAAATAATTCTCCGAGCCTTTGATCGGTTCCACCCGAATGGCCCTAATGTTTCTACCATCATTTTGACTGAAGGGTTCGGGAATATCCCCGTTGGCCAGCCTCTGCTGAAGTTGTGACACCATCGCCTTGGTCTCGGCCACGTTTACCAGAGTGACCGTGGTGGGGCGCGATTTATAGGGAGTGGCCCCCCCCACGTTAGATCGGAAGAGCGTCGTGTAGGGAAAGAGTGTAGATCTCGGTG